>DMQR01000040.1:0-5480 GCA_003455605.1 Cryomorphaceae bacterium
TTAAGTAGCGTCTTTTTGATTTCTTACGTGATTTACCACATGACGCATGAGAGCGCTCGATTTGGAGGTGAAGGTGCCATTCGCACAGTGTATTTTATTGTCTTGATCTCGCACATTATTCTGAGTGTACCTGTAATTCCATTGGCATTACTCAGCATCTACCGTGGATGGACAAATAACATTGACCGCCACAAGAAAGTGGTAAAATTCGCTTACCCGGTGTGGTTGTATGTTGCTTCAACGGGTGTCATGGTGTATCTATTCATGCAACCTTACTATTGATGCGTAAATTATTCCTATTCCTACTTTTCCTTCTCGCCATCCCATTTGTGTCGGATGCACAGTGCAGTATGTGTAAAGCAGTTGCTGAATCTGCGAATGATGGTGGTTTTGGAGCTGGATTGAACTATGGAATCTTGTATTTGATGTTGTTTCCATATTTGATTATTAGCGGTATTGCGTACCGTTTATACCGCGCGAAAAAAGCCGCGAAATAGGTCGTATCTTCGGGAAACCGCCAACCCTTAGATGATGAAAAATTTCCTGTCTTTCTTTTTGCTAATTGGTGCTATTCAAATGAATGCTCAAGAAACTTGGTCACTAAGTGCCTGTATTGAGCATGCGGAGGCCAATAATTTGGACATTCAAAGAGGAAAGAACAACATGCTGCTCGCTGAGATCAATGAAGATCAAAGTAAGTTAGCTTTTTTACCTACACTAAATCTAAACGGCGGTTATTATTGGAATTTTGGTTTGACTATTGATCCTATTACGAACACCCGTCAGCCGGGTTCACGTCAAACATTGGGTTCAACGGCATCGAGTAATTGGACCCTATTTAATGGAGGGAGAAATTTGTATCAACTCCAGCAAGCACGCATGAACGCCATGGCAGCGATGTACCAGCAAATGGAATTGGCCAATAATGTGTACTTAAATATTGCCTCTTCTTACCTACAGATTTTGGTGAACCAGCAGCTGCTAGAGGTGGCGGAAGGTCAACTTAAAGCATCGGCTCAAAGTTTGAAGCGTGCGGAAATTCTTTTTGAAAATGGGGCCATTTCAAAGGATAACTATTTGCAAAGTCTTGCCCAAGTAAGAACGGATGAAGGCAACAAAATTAGTGCGGAAAATGCTTTGCTATTGAGCAAGCTGATGTTGTACCAGATGTTACAATTGGATACACCATTTGAAGAATTCAATATCCTCGTTCCTGAAGTAGATCTTACCGCTGCGGCCATGTCTGGATACCATCGCGAAGATCTCTTGGAAAGCGCAGTGGAGAAACAGCCCTCTGTTCAAATGGCTACTTCCAATTTGAGTAGTGCCAACTATGGTGTTAAACTCGCCCAAACCGGGCGTATTCCTTCGGTAGCGTTTTCGGCTCAGCTGAATTCCAACTACGTACAAGGTTTGCCCTATTTCACGGAGTATTACACATTGACGACCTACACTTTGGTTGAAAATCCATTGACGGGGTCCATTGATCAGGTTGCGCAAGAAATGAATGTTCCGAACCCAAACAGTCAAACGGCCTATACATTGGCAAATCAGCTTATAGACAACCGCAACCAATTCCTCGGGGTTGGTGTCCAAATTCCATTATTTAATGGCGGGCAAGCGCACAGTGCAGTGCAGCGGGCAAAAATACAGTTAGATAATGCACTTATAGATAAAGCTCAAGCCGAACTCAACGTGAGTCAAACTATTGAGCGTGCCTATCTAGATGCTATGGGAGCTCTAGCCATTTATGAAGCATCGAAGATTTCGGCGGAAGCTTCTGAAGAAGCTTTGGAAAACGCAGGGGTGAACTTTGAAACCGGTACCATTAGCGCTTTTGATTTTAGCTTGAGTAAAAACCAATTCCTTGCGGCAAAGAGCCGTGAGATTCAATCAAAGTTTGATTACCTATTCAAGGTAAAAGTCCTTGAATTCTACTTGTTCAATCAAATCACCTTATAATTATTCCAGCTCATGAAAATCAATTATAAAATTTGGGTTCCTCTTTCGGTCATTTTGATCGCAGGATTGATTCTAGCTAAGAAAAAAGGTTGGATAGGTGGAAACAACAACACCATTGAAGTTGAAATAGGATATGCCCACAAACGTATGGTCATAGAAACTGTGACAGCCAGCGGAAAGATTCAACCGGAAGTCGAGGTGAAAATGAGCCCAGAGGTTAGCGGCGAAATCACCGAGGTAAATGTGGTGGAAGGCCAACAAGTAGAGGAGGGGGATGTGCTCGTTCGCATTAATCCTGATATTTATGAAAGCGCTATAACCCGCGCACGTGCGGCTGTCAATAGCTCGAAATCTGCCTTGGCACAAAGCCGTGCCGCGTTAGTGGAAGCTGAAAAGTTATGGAAGCGCAGCCAGATTCTTTTCGAAAAAGGAGCCATCTCAGAGCAGGAATTTGATGCGGCACAACGCGCTATCTCTGTATCTGAGTTGCAGGAGGAAGCATCGCGCTACCAGTTGCAGAGTGCTGAAGCTAACTTGGACGAAGCATACAAGAATCTAAAACGAACGACCATTATCGCACCTATTACAGGGACGGTAAGCCAATTAGATGTAGAACTAGGCGAACGCGTGGTAGGAACAGCTACCATGACAGGTACAGAAATGTTGCGCATTGCCAACCTCAATGCTATGGAGGTATTGGTGGAGGTCAATGAAAACGACATCGTTAAAGTAGCCATGGGCGATACGACCAACATCGAGATTGACGCATTCTTAGGCGAGACCTTTCGTGGGGTAGTGAGCGAGATTGCAAATAGTGCTAAACTAGCCCTCGGTGCTTCAGCGGACCAAGTCACGAATTTTGAAGTGAAAATTCGTGTACTTAATGAATCTTACGAAGGCTTGAAAGAGCAATACGGTTCACATCCGTTCCGCCCGGGAATGACTGCAACGGTGGACATCATCACTAACAAGGTTAAAGATGCCTTGGTTGTACCTATCCAAGCTGTAGGCGTACGTAAGGACACCACGGAAAAAGCCAGAATGATCGATGAGGCGCTGACAGATGCCAACGAAAAATTCGAAGTGGTATTCTTACCAGAAGGTACTAAGGCTGGTTTGACGGTCGTAAAAAGCGGTATCCAAGATGACGAGTACATCATGGTGAGCGGTTTGAAAGATTCGACTGAAATCATCACCGGTCCTTACAGCGCCGTTAGTAAGAATCTGCTCAAGGGCGCCAGCATCAAAGCGAAAAAATAAACGCATGCTCCTCGGCATTGAGACATCGACCAAAAACTGCAGCATCGCTCTATTCAAAGACAGCGTGCAGCTTGGTGCACACGATGAACTAGGTGATAGATTCGTGCATGGCGAACGATTGCATGTGATGATTCAGGAACTGCTGCATAAACACGGCGCCATTCCAAAAGATTTATCGGGAGTTATCATCGGCGAAGGCCCAGGCTCCTATACCGGATTGAGAATAGGAACCAGTACGGCCAAAGGATTGGCTTTTGCGTTGCATATTCCCATGTACGCCGTTCCTACCCTTGGGTGTTTCGATTTCAGTTCTTTTGAGTCCAATTATTGTATCTCAGTCCTAGATGCCCGACGAGATGAAGTCTTTGCCCAAGTATGGCAAAACAATTCAGGAGGTTTCGAAGCCAATGGTGATATCGAAGCGGTCATTGTCGATAATGAGTCTTGGAATCATTTGCGAGGGGAATCTGTGACGGTCATTGGCGATTGCACGGAAAAAATGACGAAACTCTTATCGCCCTTGCCGGAGCATTGGACCATCGTACCTGCAGCATTCCCGTCGGCAAGTGCCATGCGTGCCTTCTTGGGGCCAAATCTTCAGCCAGTCGATACTGCTTATTTCGAGCCTTTCTATCTGAAGGACTTTGTCGTGGAAAAATCGAAAAAGGAATACCTGTAATTACCGAGCTTTTTCAAATCCTTCGAAATCTGCTCTGCTAGCGGTGTACTCGCGGGCGATTGGCTGCCCAAGCACCATCCGCACTTGTCCTCTAATCCTTCCATAGCGATAATGCTTCCCTGGAGGAGCTGATGGGCCGGTCACAAGCGTTGTTTTGGCACCAATAAAACAGAGTCTTATCGTATTGGAAGCGCCCTTTGAAAATACTTTCGTCGCGGGTGTGATCGCTCCAGAACAGTTGTGCTAAAGGAGGATAATGCGATCCGGCTAGGGCTTCGGCCGATTCTTTCGCCTGTGGACCACAGATCACCATTTCGTGATGGCCAAAAGCTTCATGTAAGGCGAGAGAGAGCCAGTGGGAATAATTGGGCCCAAATCGAAATACCTTTTCGTGGATTCCATGCAGCGCTTCACTGGCGCACTTTGAATAGTTTGAGGTGCCGGTAATCGCGCCTAGCCTAGCGAAGAAATGTGCGCAAAGGGCATTTGCACTAGGGATGACATTGTCCTCCACTTCAAGGTGCTGCTGCCAAGCTGCTTTTACACCCCGACCGTACGGTCTAAAGGCCATGCCGTCCGCAGCTGGAAAAAGGTCTAGAATATCTTGGGCTAGGGTAAGGGCACGTTCCAAATATTTTGCATCGGATTGAACGCTAAACATGTCTAGCATGGCCAGCCCTAAGGTGCTATAGTCGTCCAAATACCCTTCGCCACTGGCCTTGTCGATGTATTGATGGCGCAACCCCTGGTCGGTGTAGGTGAGGGTCCACAATTGTTCTAATAATTGGGCGGCGGAACGATCAAATCCCTCATCCGGCAATGCCCAGTGTGCCTGTGCTAATCCACTTACAAGCAGTGAATTCCAGCTTACGATGGCCTTCGGGTCAAGCGCGGGCTTTGGATGGCTTTCTTCGCGCGCTCCGCTCGCCTTTAGAAGTGTGTCGAACCATTGTGTTTTTAGCCCTTTGAGGTCTTTTATGCTGAGCTCGAATTTGGCGCAAAACTCCTCGTCGGATAGTGGGCGGTGCAGGATATATTTTCCTTCCCAGGCCGAATGTGGCCCTAGGTCAAAGTACTCTCGGAAGTGCTCTTGCTCCCAAAGTTTTTCAGTGTCCAATTCCTCTTTACTCCAAGTATAAAATCCACCTTCTTCCCTTGCCGAATCCGGGGTAGGAGAATCTGCATCCAACGCAGCTCCGAATAACCCGTTCGGCAAGGCCATGTATTTTTGTAGGAAGGACCAAGTTTGGCGTAGGATTTGGGCATAGTGTTCGCTCGGGCGTTGGCGCTGTGCCAAGGCAAATAGCTGAAGTAATTGGCCGTTGTCGTACAGCATTTTCTCGAAGTGGGGGATCTTCCAAAATCGGTCCGTAGCATACCTTGTAAATCCACCGTGAACACTATCGTACAATCCGCCGTACGATATACGTTCCAGGGTGTGGTGCACATAATCCAACACTGAGGACTGATCAGTCACAATACCGTATTGCAGCAGGTATTGATAGTTCGTGGGCATCGGAAATTTCGGCGCCCGATTGTTTCCGCCCCAGTCCGTATCCCAACTCCGCATCCAAGGCAC
>DMQR01000040.1:5877-6216 GCA_003455605.1 Cryomorphaceae bacterium
CGACCAATTCTTTTAAGCCCTCCTGCATCTTCATCCCATATGAAAGTACCGTTTCACGATCCTCGCGCCACAATTGGGCAATCTGCTCTAACGCAGCACTCCAATCTCTTCTAGAAAAATAAGTGCCTCCCCAAACTGGGGTACCATCGGGCAAGGCAATGACGTTCAAAGGCCAACCGCCCTGGCCGGTCATTAGTTGCACGGCCGACATGTAGCGCGCGTCCAAATCTGGGCGTTCCTCTCGGTCAATCTTAATGCTCGTATAATGAGCATTCATCAATGCCGCCACTGCGTCATCTTCAAAGCTCTCGTGCTCCATCACATGGCACCAATGGCAAC
>DMQR01000201.1 GCA_003455605.1 Cryomorphaceae bacterium
CCCACGCGTGCATCACCCATTTCACCTTCGATCTCAGCCTTAGGCGTCAATGCCGCAACTGAATCAATAATCAAAATATCTACAGCACCGGAACGAACAAGGTTATCTGCAATTTCGAGTGCTTGCTCACCGTTATCCGGTTGAGAGATGATCAAATCATCTGTATTTATTCCTAATTTTTCTGCATAGAAACGATCGAAAGCATGCTCAGCATCTACGAAGGCAGCAATACCTCCTCGACGTTGGCATTCCGCAATGGCATGCAAGGTTAAGGTTGTCTTACCTGAACTCTCTGGTCCATATATTTCAATAACACGACCTGTAGGATAGCCACCTACACCCAAGGCAATATCTAAAGTCAATGATCCTGTAGGAATGGCATCGACTTCAATTACTGGGGCATCCCCCATTTTCATTACTGTTCCTTTACCGTAGGCCTTGTCCATACGGTCCATCGTGAGTTTGAGTGCCTTCAGTTTGGCGTCTTTATCTGCGCTCATAATCTTAGAATGCTAAAAATATTAGAATTATGCAAATGTAGGACTTCCTTTGGATTGACCAAACCCTTTCCAAAAATTTATGCGGAAAAGTTGAAATTTAATAGAGCGCTAAGACTTGGTCCACCGCTTCCTTGGTTTTCACCTTGCCTATAAAATGTTCGATTTTACCCTGTTCATCAATCACATAAGTATAGCGATAAATACCCTCATATTCATTACCCATAAACTTCTTCCATCCCCAAGCTTCATAAGCCATGATGATCGACTTTTCTTCGTCTGCAATAAGGTTGTAATTCAGCTCTTGTTTTGTCGCAAAATTGAGCTGACGCTGCACTGAATCTGCGCTCACGCCTATTACCTCAACCCCTTTTGCCGCCAAATCCGCGTAGTGATCCCTAAAATCACAAGCCTCTACAGTACACCCTGGAGTGGATGCTTTAGGGTAGAAAAAGAGTATTATTTTCTTGCCTCGGAACTGTTCTGAAGTGATGGTTTCTCCGTTCTGATTTACACCTGAAAATGCCGGTGCCACGCTGCCAATTTCTAAAGCCATGGTCAATAAGTTTTATTTCTCAACAACTCGAAGTTATGTTTGTTTCTTAGAATAGACCTCTTGTTCATCATTTTTAGTTTTCCTCATGACCAAAGCAGAAAAAATTGACTACGCCCTAGCCGCCTTAGAGCAATTGTATCCGGAGACCCCGGTACCCCTGCACCACAAAGACCCCTTCACTTTATTGGTTGCTGTGGTGCTTAGTGCACAATGCACGGACGAGCGAGTCAATCAAATTACACCCAAGCTTTTTGCCGTGGCAGATAACCCCTACGACATGGCAAAAATGACCGTGGAAGAAATTGCAGCGATCATTCGCCCTTGCGGATTGGTTCCTATGAAGAGTAAGGGCATTCATGCTTTTAGTAAGACAATTGTGGAAGAATATGGCGGCAAAGTTCCCGCCAGTTTTGAGGCCCTGGAGGCCATGCCCAGCGTAGGGCATAAAACTGCGAGCGTCGTCATGAGCCAGGCCTTCGGGGTTCCCGCCTTTCCAGTAGATACGCACATTCATCGATTAATGTACCGCTGGGGATTCTCCAACGGTAAAAGCGTAGAAAAGACCGAACGAGACGCAAAGCGTTTGTTTCCTCGTGAGCTTTGGAATAAACTACATCTGCAGATCATTTTCTACGGACGAGAGTACAGCCCTGCACGGGGTTGGGATTTAGAACGAGATATAATCACAAAGACCGTGGGGCGACGTTCGGAAATTAATAAATGGGAGAAGGACCAATTGGCCAAAGTGAAAAAGAATTCAGGTAAAAAAAGCTAAGGGCGAATTCTTACTTTTACAGCCTTGTAACCCAAAGCACAGATATGGGACGCGCATTTGAATTTAGAAAAGAACGCAAGTTTAAACGTTGGGCAGGGATGGCAAAGACCTTCTCTCGCATCAGCAAGGATATCATCATGGCCGTTAAGGAAGGCGGCGACAACCCAGATTCTAACTACAGACTCCGCATGTTGCTACAAAACGCAAAGGCTGCCAATATGCCTAAGGACAATGTGGAACGCGCCATTAAAAAGGCGATGTCGAAAGATCAAAGCGACTATAAAACCATTGTATACGAAGGATACGGTCCACACGGCATTGCAGTGTTGGTAGAAACGGCAACGGATAATAACACTCGTACGGTTGCAAACGTACGCTCGTACTTTAACAAATGTGACGGTTCTTTGGGAACCTCAGGCTCCGTGGAATTTATGTTCGAGCACAAGTGCCACGTGAAGATTGCTGCGGCGGAGATTGATTTGGAAGAATTGGAATTCGAACTCATTGATTTCGGTGCGGAAGATGTATTCAAGGATACCGAAGAAAAGGACAGTGAGGAAACGGAAGTGATTATGGTCTATGGCCAATTCTCCGAGTACGGCAATATCACCAAAGGTTTGGAGGAATTGGGCCATGAGATTATGGAATCAGGGTTTGAATATATCCCAACGACAACGAAAGAATTGGACGAGAACGAAACCAAAGATCTTGAGAAACTCATCGAAAAACTGGAAGAGGACGACGATGTACAAAACGTCTATACAACCATGCTATAAGCATCGTTGATCTACTAAAAAGGTGCCCATGGGCGCCTTTTTATATTACTCTTTTCAATTTTCGTAGCGAGCTGCGTTCAATTTGCGATTTCGCATAGTCAAGCGTGATGACCAATTCTTTGTGCTCCGCACCAGGCGCATCAAACATATGATCGTTCAAAATGGCTTCACAGACGCTGCGCAAACCGCGCGCACCCAATTTGTATTCTAACGCCACATCAACGATGTAATCAAATACTTTCTCTTCAAAGGTCAAGGCAATACTGTCCATGTGGAACAGGTGCTGGTACTGCTTGATAAGCGCGTTTTTAGGCAGAGTCAGGATAGCCTTCAAAGCATCACGATCGAGCGGACACATAAAGGTTACAATAGGCATACGTCCGATGAGCTCGGGAATCAAACCGAAAGACTTTAGATCAGACGGGGTGATGTAGCTCAAAAGGTCCTCATCTTCAATGTGATCGCGGACTTCCTTGGAATAGCCCAAGGCTGACGAGTTTAGTCTGCCATTAATTTTCTTTTCAATACCCACAAAGGCACCGCCGGCGATGAAGAGGATGTTCTTAGTATCCACCTCGATGTACTTCTGATCTGGGTGTTTACGACCACCCTTCGGTGGCACATTCACTTTCGAACCTTCGAGCAACTTCAAGAGTCCTTGCTGCACCCCCTCTCCACTCACGTCGCGAGTGATTGAGGGGTTATCTCCTTTACGCGCAATTTTATCAATCTCGTCAATGAAGACGATACCTACCTCAGCCTTGGTTAAATCATAATCTGCCGCCTGAAGCAAGCGTGTCAAGATACTTTCAACATCTTCGCCTACATATCCAGCCTCTGTCAACACTGTAGCATCGACAATGGTGAACGGCACATTGAGCATCTTAGCAATGGTGCGCGCCATCAGCGTCTTCCCTGTACCGGTATTTCCTACGAGAACGATATTACTCTTGTCGATTTCTGGTGCATCCTTCACAGGCACAGTTCCGATTCGTTTGTAGTGGTTGTAAACTGCTACGCTCAGCGTACGCTTGGCTGTCTCTTGTCCGATGATGTATTCATCGAGATGCGATTTAATTTGAGCGGGCGTGTAATTGAATTCTGGCTTGCCTGCGATCTCCAAAGGGTTGGATTGTGGCTGCTCGCCTAATTCCGCATGTAAAATACCTCCCGCCTGGCTCACACACTTATCACAGATGTGTGAATCCATACCGGCGATCATCATCTCAACTTCATCCTTGCTTTTACCACAGAATGAACAGTGAATTATGGAATTATCGTCACTCATTACTTAGCTTGGTTCTTGCCGAGAAGAATTTCATCCACCATACCGTAGGCCTTGGCTTCTTCCGAATTCATCCAGTAGTCACGATCTGAATCTTCCTCTACTTTATCAAATGGCTGTCCGCTATGGTGGGCGATGATGCTGTACAGCTCTTTCTTGAGCTTCAAGATTTCTTGTAAGGTGATCTCCATATCTGAAGCCTGACCTTGAGCGCCGCCCATAGGCTGGTGGATCATGATGCGGCTGTGCTTTAGGGCAGAACGCTTTCCAGCGGTTCCTGCACACATCAACACGGCACCCATAGAAGCAGCCATACCTGTACAAATAGTAGCTACATTAGGGTTGACCACTTGCATGGTATCATAAATTCCCAAACCGGCATAGACTGACCCGCCTGGAGAATTGATGTAAATCTGAATGTCTTTCTTCGCGTCTGCACTTTCCAAGAACAACAGCTGTGCTTGGACTATGTTGGCGACTTGGTCATTGATGCCGGTGCCCAAGAAAATGATACGGTCCATCATCAAACGCGAGAATACGTCCATCTGCGCCACGTTCATTTGGCGCTCTTCAATGATGTAGGGTGTCAATGACGCATCGACATATTGGTCCACATACATGCTTTGGACACCTGCATGCTTGGTGGCGTATTTCTTAAATTCTTTACCGAAATCCATTCGTTGATTGTTTTAAGATGATTGAATTATTTGCCGTTTGCCGTTACCAATTTAATGAAATCATCATAGGTAACTTCTTTCTCCTCTATCTTAAAGTTCTCTTTGTAGTATGTCAACAGCTTAGCGTTGTATACTTGGTCGTTTAAACGACGTGCTTCTTCCTCGTTTTTCAAGGCATTTTCAGCGATACCCTTTAGCATCTCGTCGTCCATAACCTGTTGGCCGTACTGTTGGAACTGAGATTTTACTATACCTACGGTGTGGTCGAGCAATTCTTCTTGACTCACGCTGATTTCGCCCATTTGAATGACTTTATTCTCAATCAATTGGTAACGCAATCCCTTTTCAGTCTTTTCCCAATCCGTTTCTACTTCTTCAGCAGTCAATGTCTTCTCACCGGAAGTCTGCATCCATTTTTTTAAGAACGCTACCGGTAGGTCGAATTTCGTTTTGCCCAACAGGTATTCTGCCACGTTGTTCATGAAGTACTGGTCAGCTTCGTTCTCGTACATGCGCTCCGCTTCCTCCTTCATACGCTCGCGCATTTCCTTTTCAGAAGTCACTTTACCTTCGCCGTATACCTTATCGAAGAATTCTTGATTGATTTCTGCAGGTTCCATGCGAGTTACATTGGTCAACTTAAATTTAAATGAACCGGTAGAAGCTTCTAATTGTGCGTCCGTCACGCCCAACAATCCAGCAACGTTGTAGTCCTTGCTGAAAGATTTAGCTGCTTCCAATACCACAGTGTTACCCATGCCCATTTTACAAAGTTCCCCTTGAGCTTTCTTCGTCTTAAGGTTGCTGCCCATGAATTGAGCTTCTTCTTTAACAATACCGTCGGCTAATACATTACCGTCTTTATCCACCTCTGTTAAGGAGCCGTGGAACACGTCCTCCGCTTTAGCCTTTTCTGGGGTGACCATCTTCCCGTAGCGAGAACGAATATCTTCCATGTAGGTGTCCAATACTTTCTTGTCGGCTACGACCTTGGCACCTTTAATTTTGTTCTTCTTGGTGATGCTCACCTCAAATTCTGGTGAAAGACCGATCTCGAACTGAAATTCGTAGGTACCCGGGGTATCAAAATCGATAGTTCCTTGTTCTACAGGTAGTGGATTACCTAAGATATTGAGCTTCTCACTAGTAATGTAGTTGTAGATGCTGTCTTGCAAAATCTTGTTGATCTCATCGATGAGCACAGATTTTCCATACTGCTTCTTTATCAAACCCATAGGCACTTTTCCTGGGCGGAATCCCGGGATGTTCGCGCGCCTACGGTAGTTCTCCAATACGCCTTTTACCTTTTCTTGGTAATCTTCTGGAGTAATTTCTAGTGTCACCAAAAGGTTTAATGCATCTACTTCTTTCTTGCGAATGTTCATTTGTGTCCAATTAAATTTTGCAAAAACCCCTTAGAAAAGGGGTCGCAAAGGTACATAACATTTTGCCTTTTATTGGGATTGCTTTAACGCAAGGAAATGCCCATTCTTTTGGCAAAGATTGTACCTTGCCAATATCTATGTTAGCCCGACTTATGCAGCGTAAAAATCTCAAGCACCTCCTCCTTGTTCTCATAGGAGCTCTCGTCGTTTTAAGTTTCAAACTTCTCGGTCCCCAGGAAGAGAAAGAACAGGTCATTTTTTCCTTAGTTCGTGATGCCTTAACGAATGTGCATTTGCAGCCTAAAACGGTGGATGACGAGATGAGTGTGGAGGTGTATGATAATTACTTGGAATCGCTGGATTACAACAAACTGTTTTTGACGCAAGAAGAATTGGCCCCATTAGAATCTTTCCGCTACCTCCTTGACGATGCTTTTCACCAAAACAACACTGCATTTTTTGAGCTCAGCTTCAACCTCATTACCGCAGGCATTCAACGCTCAAAGAGTATATACAGTGAGCTCCTAAAAGAGTCCTTTGATTATACTACTGAAGAATATACTTGGACAGATTCGAAAAGCAAATCCTTCGCCGCAGACCAAAGTGCCCTGGTTGACGAATGGCGCAAGCACCTGAAGTGGCGCATCATCAACCGCATTCACGAGAAAGAGCAGGTGCAAGAAGAAGAATTTGAAAATGGAGAACTTGAAGAAGAAAAAACATTCGAAGAATTTGAGCAAGAGGCCCGCAAAAAGGAGTTGAAAATTCAAAACGAGTGGTATTCAGACCTTATGGATGTCACCCGCCTAGAATGGTTCGGCCTGTACATGAATGCCTATTGTGAGGTGTTCGATCCACATACCAACTACCTCGCGCCTCAGCAAAACGAGAATTTCGAGATGAGCATGACAGGCCAGTTTGAAGGCATCGGTGCCCAACTAAAGAAAGAAGGGGACTATATCACCATCGAGCGTATCATCGCGGGATCTGCATGCTGGCGTCAGGGAGACCTGGAAGCCGGTGATAGGATAATCGCTGTAGCTGAAGGGACTGAGGAGCCGGTCGATGTAGTGGGTTATAAAATCAGTGAAGGCATCAAGCTCATTCGAGGTAAAAAAGGTACTGAAGTACGCCTTACCGTGAAGAAAAAGGACGGCTCACGCATGGTCATTCCTATCATTCGAGACGTAGTGGAGCTCGAAAGCACCTTTGCGCGCAGCGTCGTTTTAGACGGTGGTATCTACAATCGTAAAAGCGCTGAAATTAAAGGAAGTATAGGCACGAAAACCGGCTACATTCGCCTGCCAAAATTCTATGTCGACTTCTACAAGAGCACGAACAGAAATGCTGCAGATGATGTAAAAGCGGAGATCGAAAAGCTCAAAGCTGTGGGCGTTGAGGGAATTATATTCGATTTACGCAGCAATGGCGGAGGCTCATTACAGGCTGCCATTGAAATTGCTGGATTGTTCACCGATAAAGGTCCTATGGTTCAGGTGAAAAACTTCCAAAGCGGTACTCGCGCTAAAAACAATCGAGGAAACAAAATCTATTGGGTCGGACCGCTAGTCATCCTGGTCAACGAATACAGCGCCTCAGCCTCGGAAATTGTTAGTGCAGCGCTCCAAGACCGTGGACGCGCCTTGATTGTGGGTCCGTCAAAATCCACCTTCGGAAAAGGAACCGTTCAGAACATGTTCGATTTCGACCGTGCCGTGGGCAGTAACCTCAACAGCTTAAAACCACTGGGAGCCATCAAAATCACTACGGAGAAATTCTACCGCATCAACGGCGGCACCACCCAGCTACAAGGTGTTATACCAGATATTTCGTTGCCGGGCGCCTATGATGAGATTGCCATAGGCGAGAAGGAATACGACCACGCATTACCGGTAGATTATGTCGAGAAAGCGACCTATACCTCAGAAAAGAATTGGACCAAGGCCTTCGACCGATCCAATAAAAGAGCGGAAGAGCGTTTGGCTTCCGAGGATACCTACGATGCATTCAAGGAATACGCACAATGGATTGCCAAGGGCGAGGAGAACAAACGCATTCCTCTGAACTACAAAGATTATGTTGCCTTCCAAGATTCCATTTCGGCTCAAAGTGATTTGTTTAAAAACATCAATAAAGCTCCCGATAGCCTTGGTGTTGTCGCCCTCCCTGACCACCTAACCATGTTTGAAACAGATTCTGCTCAAGCGGATATTTACCATAAGTGGTACAAGAATTTATCGCGTGACCTCGTGCTGCGCGAAGGCGTAAAAGTGGTCAATGATTTGGTCAAGTAACATACAAACCTTCACCCGCCATCCCGGAGCCTGGTTTATCCTAGGTCTTATCCTCTGTGCTATTTTTGCGCCGCTGCTCGTCTTGGACAGTAGTCCCATGGCCAATGACATGGAGGTTGGTAGAGCCATGCTCTCTCCGGGTGCTGAAAGCAATATGGGTACACACTGGTTCGGCACGGATAAGTTTGGCCGCGATCATTTTTCAAGAGTAATTCTAGGAAGCCGCATTTCTCTCACCGTAGGCTTGATCGCCGTGAGCATCAGCTTGGTTATCGGCATTCCCGTCGGAGCGACGGCAGGGTATTTTGGCGGTCACGTGGACCAATTCCTTTCCTGGCTCATGTCCGTACTTTGGTCCATTCCCACCCTATTGCTGGTCATCGCCCTGACCTTCTTATTAGGCAAGGGCCTCACGCAAGTATTCATCGCCGTAGGACTGACTATGTGGGTCGAGGTGGCCCGTGTAGTTAGGGGCCAATTCCTAGCTGAAAAACAAAAAGAATATGTCGAAGCAGCCAAGGTTCTTGGCTTCGGAACCCGCCATATTATGTTCAAGGAAATCCTACCCAATACTTGGGGACCACTACTGGTTATTTGCACGACCAATTTTGCCAGCGCACTCCTCATCGAAAGTGGTCTCAGCTTCCTCGGCATCGGTGCCCAGCCCCCCACGCCGTCCTGGGGCAGCATGATTCGCGATTATTACCCCTACCTCATGACAGGTAAAGCCTACCTGAGCCTAATCCCAGGTGCCTTGATTGCTGTAAGTGTATTGAGTTTAAATAGCCTCAGCACTGCTTTGAGTAAGAATCAATAGCGCAGGACAAAAGAATGCAATTCAGGCACCACCACATTGGTTGCACCTGCAGGCGCATGAACGCCCATGTAATCCAAATAATCTTGACGGTCCCAATTCTCCGCACCCAAACTGTTCAGATGCGTCGTGGGTAATTGATTATCCACCATCACCACACCTACCCTAGCCAAATATTGACACATGCCGATATATGCGTATTTCGATGCGTTCTTTACGCTGTGAAACATGCTCTCACCGACAAAAACATTTCCAGTCATCACCCCAAAGGTTCCGCCA
>DMQR01000105.1:0-129 GCA_003455605.1 Cryomorphaceae bacterium
TGGTTCTAAAGCGCGTAAGTCTGTGATCATCTCGACAAAAATAGTCCAATTTTCAGGGCAAAATGCGGCCCTAGAAAAAACCCCCGCGTCTGTGCCACGGGGGTCTGAAATTTTCAAATTTTTTCATCC
>DMQR01000105.1:472-628 GCA_003455605.1 Cryomorphaceae bacterium
TTACGCCTTAATTCCTAGAATCAAACGCTGCATGCGCTCGAAGAGGTAGTACATCACCGGCACGATAACCAAGGTAAGGAAGGTGGCGAAGGTCAAACCGAAGATGACCGTCCACGACATTGGGCCCCAGAAGACCACATTGTCCCCACCGAAAAA
>DMQR01000105.1:976-1205 GCA_003455605.1 Cryomorphaceae bacterium
CGGTAAACAAGGTGTAGAAGTTGATGTTCATCCCAGTAGCCAATGGAATCAAACCTAATACGGTAGTGATTGCGGTTAATAATACCGGACGTAAACGCGTTTTACCCGACCGAACAATAGTATCGATAAGGTCAGGTACAGGAAGTTTGGCTTTACCCTCTAATCTCATTTCGTCCCGCTTACGCACCGATAATTGACTAATAAAATCTATCAATACAATGGCGTTGTT
>DMQR01000105.1:1515-8559 GCA_003455605.1 Cryomorphaceae bacterium
ATCTATCAATACAATGGCGTTGTTTACTACAATACCCGCGAGGGAGATGATACCGATCATAGTCATCATAATGACAAATTCCATGCGGAAGATTACCAAGCCAAGGAATACTCCGATGAGTGAAAAGACTACAGTAACGAGAATAATGAAAGGGGTTGAGGCAGAATTGAATTGGCTCACCAAAATCAAAAAGATTAAGAATATAGCCATCAATAGGGCACGCGACAGGAAGCTAAGCTGCTCTGCCTGTTCCTCCTGCTCACCTGTGAAACTCAAGGTAACCATATTTGGAATATTATAGTCTTGTAAAGAGGTTTTGATCGCCTCAACTGTTTCCGTTGGATTACTGCCTTCTAATACATTAGACTGGATAGAAATCACACGCTTAAGGTCCTTGCGCTTAATACTTGAGAACGTCGAAGTTTTATGTGCCTTCGCCACTGCTGAAATAGGCACCTGCTTTATTTTGCCCGAGGCTGCATCACGGAAGGTGATTTTTTGGTTCATCAAATCCTCCATGTTATAGCGATAGTCGTCGATTATACGAATATTGATAGGGTAGTCATCCTCACCATCCTTGAATCTACTGACTTCTTTTCCAAACAAGGCCGTACGGATAGCGTCTCCAATCTGTGCCGAACTCAAGCCTAAGGCGCGTGCCTTGACGCGATCCACTTCAATTGGCATTTCCGGCTTACCAGTTTCCACATCGAGCTTGAGTTCTTCGATGCCTGCAATACTTTGGTTATTGATAAAGGTCCGCACGCCATCGGCTACATCGACCAATTGTGTATAATCATCCCCACTGATCTCGATATTAATCGGTGGGCCTGAAGGTGGTCCATTTGAATCCTTTCCAACAGAAATCGTTACCCCAGGAAAATCTTGGATAGAAGAACGAAGTTCGTTGAGTACATCGGAAGAATTCACACGCACCCCATCAGGAGAGACACGTTCCGAAAACTTGTGGAAGGCCACAGTGATCTTCGCTTTATTCGGCGTGTTCGCCATAGAAGGTCCAGCATTAGGATCACTGGTGCCTTCGCCTACTTGAGCAATGACGCTCTCGACCATATAATTCTGAAGGCTGCCGTTCTCATCCGTGTAGTTGTACTCGCGCACAATATTCATCACTCGTTGTTCTAAATCCAAACACACCTCGTTGGTCTCTTCAATGTCCGTCCCAATTGGCATCTGGACATAGACTATGGCCTGGTTCGGCATATTTTCCGGGAAGAAAAGTGTCTTTGGCGGAGCAATACCGAGAAGAATAATACTAAATACAAGCAAGGCACCTGTGCCCAAGAAAAATCCAATCGGGCGCTTACCGCTTAAAGCGTAGGTTAAAAATTTAGTATAAAGGTCCTCTAATTTTGGTAACAACTTACCTTGGAACCAATCGGTCGCGGGTAAAACGCCGTAACTATAGATTAAAGCAAATACCCCGCCGTACATAAAGATATTTCCCAAGCCAAGTATGCCTGCACCATATCCGATACTTGCCCCTACCACGATGATAATCAAACTATAACGGGTCAATTTCTTTTTATCTGTTACTTCTTTTTCCACCTTCATCAAGACAGAAGTTAAACCAGGGTTGATAACCAAGGCCACGAAGAGCGACGAGCTCAATACTGTAATCAAGGTGATCGGTAAGTACTTCATGAACTCCCCGAAAATTCCTGGCCAAAAAGCCAAAGGCACGAAAGCCGCTAGGGTAGTGGCGGTAGAAGCAATAATAGGCATAGCCACCTCGCCAGCGCCTAGTTTAGCGGCGGTTATCTTATCATAACCCTCGTCCATGAATCTATAAATATTCTCCACGACCACAATCCCATTATCTACGAGCATTCCAAGGGCCAATACCAAAGAGAACAACACCATCGTATTCAAAGTAATGCTCATAGCGCTGAGAATGAAGAAGCTCATCAACATTGATAATGGAATAGCAATTCCCACGAATAAAGCATTGCGCAATCCTAAGAAAAACATCAAGACCAACACTACGAGCAACATCCCGAAGATGATAGAGTTTTCTAGGTCAGCTACTTGAGTTTGGGTCTGCTCTGAAGTATCATTAGTTACTGTGACACTCAAGTTATCTGGGAAGTACTCTTCTTTGGCCAGATCCAAAATATCCGAGATTTTCCCACTCAGAATAATCTGGTTCTCGCCCGATCGCTTAAACACATCTAGCATCGCCACAGCATCGCCATATTCACGAGCGTAGGATTCTCGCTCCACTTCATCAAAAGCTACCTCAGCCACGTCTTTAAGACGAACCAGCTGCATCTTTTCGCTCTTAATGATGATATTTTCAAGCTCTTCAATCGCGCGAATTTCGCCTACCACACGAACGTTTCGGCGGTATCCATCCACAAGTAAATTACCCCCTGAAATGGTCATGTTTTCATTTTGAATGGCGCCAGCAATATCGCGGAAGCCGAGCTTCATGCTTTCCAATTTCTTATTGTCAATCATTACGCGAACTTCCTTGTCGTCGATGCCGCGGATATCCACCTTCGAAATCTCGTTCAGGTTCTCAATCTCCTCCTCGAGATATTCGGCGTAATCTTTTAATTGGTCCAATGAGAACCCCCCTGAAAGGTTGATGTTCGCCATCGGCATCAACTCTGAAATATTTAACTCAAAGACGTTTGGATCCGCCGGCAAGTCTGCAGGGAAATCCGGTTTGCCCATAGCTGCATCCACCTTATCCTTTACCTTGCGCAAGGCATCGTTCGGCGTGACGTCAAAGTCGAACTTCACTTGGATAGTCGAATACCCCTCCACCGAAGTCGAGTTGATTTCATCCACCCCAGTAATCCCGTTGATCTCTTTTTCTAGAGGACGAGAAATAAGTTTTTCAATATCGGCTGGAGAGTTTCCAGGATAGGGAGTGCCTACATAAATTTCAGGCGTAATAATCTCAGGAAAAGCCTCTGAAGGCATGCTGAGATACGACATCAAACCCGCGATGAAAATGATGACAGTCAATACATAGACCGTCATGACGTTGTTCACCGAGAAGTTCGATGGCCCGAAGCTTTTAAAGAGTTTTTTGTTTTCTTCCATGTTGCTTTGGGTACAATTATTTTATATGTACACGTTGTCCAGTACGAACGCTCCGTGAACCCCTGTCCACCAACTGCGTACCCGCTTCAATACCTGATTTGATCTCTGTGCGGCCTTCGTAAGACATTCCGGCCTCCACCATAACTTTGGATACTTGGCTGTAAGTACCTTTGTTTCCCAAAACAAATACAAAGTCATTGCCTTCGACATCCTGCTGAATCAAGCTAGATGGCACTGCCAATGCCGCGTCGTTCCAGTAGTCTTGTAATGCCACATGTACCATTTGATTTGGCTTTACTGTGCCTGGGTCCGCCGGTAAGCTCACATTGATAGAGAAAGTGCGGTTGCCTTCTTGAATGAATTGGCCCACCTGCAAAACTTCAGCAGCCACTTCAAAATCCATGCTTGTAAAGGATACGTTCGCTGGCATTCCCACCTTCACACGGTTCGCATAGGTTTCCGGCACATCCGCCTTCACGTATACGCCTGAGGTGTTAACCAAACGTACTGCCGGCATCTGTGACGCAGCTAATTCACCAACTTTAGCAAATACTTCATCAATGGTTCCTGCAAAGGGAGCACGAACCTCACTCATTGCCATCTGTTCCTTCAACGTTTCAAGCTTTTGCACCAAACCGTCGTAATTGTTCTTCGCTTGGAGGTACTGAATCTCTGATCCTATTTGCTCGTCAATCCACAATTTCTGCTGTTTGTTGAACACGGTCTGAGCTAAAGCCAAGGCCGTTTCCAATTCTTTCAATGAGCTCTCCATCAAATCTGTATCGAGGGACACCAATAATTGGCCCTGGCTCACCTTCTGACCCGCTTTAACGTAGATGCGCTCCACCTTTCCGCTATTCAATGGGAACAAGTTGATGCTTTTGTCTGCTTCTACCTTGCCGAATACTTCGAAGTAGTGGAAGAATAAATCTGGATTCACCTCAAATGCGGTAACTGCATCATAAGAAGCCGTTGTATCCAATGCCGCGATGGCCGCGTCCAAATCCGTTATCTGTGTATTCAATCCGTCCACCATAGTTTTGATGCTATCGCGCTGTGCCGTTAATGTTTGTAAATCACCTTCTACCGCGGGCTGAGAACAGGCCGCCATTATGGCTAAAGGGGCGATGAGTAGTACTTTTTTCATTTTGAAGATTGTTGGGTCATTAAGTATTCTAGTTCTGCTTGTTGGTCCAAGACCGTTTGTGCGGCCAAGAACATCGATTGTAGTGCTTGCTGATACTGCGTTTCACTTTGCGTCAGTGCCGTTGAGGATCCTACCCCCTCCTCATATTCTCTTCTGCGTTGATTGCGAATGGTTTGGGCCAATTCTGCACTCTCTTTCTGCGACAAATAATCCGCAATGGCACGATAATATTCATTCACCGTCGAGGCGTGCTGCATGATCAAGGCTTGCTCCATTTGCGCCAATCCAATCTCTACCTGGTGTTGCTGGATCTTCGCCTCCTGCACCTGGGCACGTCCGTTTCCGGAGGTGAACAATGGCACACTAATGCTACCGGCCACTAAACTGCTGGGGATATCCACGGCGGCATCGCCAAAGATGTTGGCCTCGCTACTCATGTATTGAATGTTGTTCTGGTAACTCACACCTATGGTCGGTAGGTAGCCTAATTTCTTATTGAGCAGTTGCAACTTCGCCCCCTCTACTTGGTTCGCCATGCTGCGGTAATCCACCGTCTTGGTAGGGTCGAAACTCACCCCTGCAAGGTGTGACGCCACAGAAGCGTTAACCACCAGGCTTTCTAAATCATCGGCTAATTGCATTGGTGTTCCCACCGGGAAACCCATCTGTAACTTCAATAGCATCTTCGCAACCTGTGCTTGGCCTGCGCTATAGCGTACGGCGTTCTTCATATTGTTGTAGTTCAACATAATTTGATCCGCATCAGCCTTGCTCACCAAACCGGCCGCATTCATCTTTTGCATCTCTTCAGCGAGGTTCGCTAAATAGCCCTCGTTCGCTTTCAAGATCTCCACGCTTTCTGCGCTTAATAATGCCAAATGGTAGGCCTTCGCCACATCTCGGTGCATCCCTGAACGGGTTTTTTCCGCGCCAATAGAAGCACCATCCTTCAATACCTTAGCCGCCATCAACCCAACAACGTAAGAGCCGTCGAAAATGAGTTGGTTCACTGCCAACCCGCCTTGGGCCTGGTAATCCGTACCGAATACAAGCTGATCTAGAGTACCGTCGCCATTGAAATCCGTCACTAATGCCCCGAGTTCAACGTTATACAAATACTGTCCCGAAGCCGAAGCTTGCGGCAGTCCATACGACAGGTTTTGTCTGTAAATCTGTTTGGCACGCTCGATCTCAAGCTCTGCGATTTCCATCCCATAGGCATGGGTCAGCGCATATTGCTGGGCCTGCTGCAGGGTGAATTTTTGCTGGGAGAATCCCACGGTAGTGAGTAGCAACGAAATAGTTAGAAGTTGATGTTTCATTTAGTCGTCTGAATGTATTCTTTGATTGAGGTATTCTAGTCCTTGCAACGATGCAATGCCACGGATGTGGTAGCGCAATGATGCTTTTCTTAATTCGTCCAAGTTTGGCATATCCTTCCCGACCACTGTTTCGTGTACGGCCAAGATGTGTCCATAATACAGTATAGTAATGAAGTCAATATTGATGTCATCGCGGTACAATCCCTCGCGCATGCCTTGCTCCAAATTCTTTCGAGTAATGTCACAAACTATGGTCTGACGATGATTTTTGGCCTTTTCGGCGACCTCCGGATAATATTGAACAAGTTGAGCAAGAAGTCTATCCTCTGCACCGCGAAGGTTTTTCTCCGCGAATCTTTCTAGTGCAAAGAGCTGATCAATAGCGTTGCCTGTGACCTGGGCTAGATTTTCCTGCAGTTCATTGGCCATATGTCCAGCCGTAAGTTGGAAGACTTGATGTAGTAGGTCCAATTTGTTTTCGACGTACTTATACAAGGTTTTCTTCGAAATCCCGCAATACTGACTGATTTGGTCCATAGTCACAGACTTCACCCCGAAATCTTTGAACAACTCAAGGCTCGCAAAAAGTATTTTCATTTTCTCAGTATCCATAGGGGATAAGGCAGATATTGGAAACACTATAACCAAAAAATGTTTCTTTTGTTTCCCCCCTTTGAACAACTTTTGTGCCAAAACATGGTTTTCACACTTTTTTTAATCGTGAAAGGACGTATTTTCATTGTATAATACCATCTTTGTGGCAAAGACTTCTATAGCATGAGCATCAAACAACTCCTACAACAGCCAGCAATTGGCGAAAAAGTAACCGTAAAAGGATGGGTTCGTTCCTTTCGTAGCAACAGATTTATTGCCCTCAATGACGGTTCTTGCTTGGCCACGTTGCAGTGTGTAGTAGATTTTGAAAACGCGGAAGAAAATGAGCTAAAGCGCATCACTACAGGTTCTTGTTTGGCAGTGACCGGTTCACTCGAAGAGAGCCAAGGCCGTGGCCAGAGCGTGGAAATCATCGTAGATTACTTTGAGGTATTGGGCGATGCGCCGGTCGACGATTATCCGTTGCAGCCAAAGAAACACAGCTTAGAGTTCTTACGCGAAATTGCACATCTTCGTCCACGCACCAACACTTTCGGAGCTGTATTCCGTTTACGCCATGCGTTGAGCTTCGCCGTACACAATTACTTCAACAAGGAAGGCTTTTTTAACTGGCACAGCCCAATCATCACCGGTTCCGATGCTGAGGGTGCGGGCGAGATGTTCCGTGTAAGTACCCTGCCTGCTTCGGGCGGTGATATCGCTAAAGATTTCTTCGGTAAACAAACTCACCTCACCGTGAGCGGTCAATTGGAAGGAGAACTAGGTGCTATGGGTCTTGGAAAGGTCTACACCTTCGGGCCTACATTCCGCGCAGAAAACTCCAACCCCCCCCGCCACTTGTCCGAATTCTGGATGATCGAACCGGAAATGGCCTTTTATAACCTT
>DMQR01000131.1 GCA_003455605.1 Cryomorphaceae bacterium
CAATCAATTTCTTCGTGATGCGGTAATCACCTGATTGAACAGTGTAGAAGTACACACCTGATGCGAAGTTGGTAGCATCAACAGTGTGGATGTGACGACCTTCATTCAAAAGACCTAGGTCCTCGTTCAAGATCAAACGACCAGTGAGGTCCAAAATGCTCAAGTTGAATTGAGCTGAAGCTGCAGATTCAATGGCAATTTTTGTCAAAGCATCTGTTGGGTTAGGATAGTTTTGGCTCACGCTAAAGTTGTTGAGTTCCAATTCTTCCAATCCAATATTGTTTGGATAAGGCTGACCGAGGTAGTAGAAATCAATAGGGTTCAAAACACTGAATGAACCGAAGTCTTCAATTGGACCGTAAGTCATGTGCAACTGGTGAGTACCGTCGCCATTGTCAAAGGCCCAATCGGCTACATTACCCCATGTAGCATCGCCATAAGTACCCATTACAGTCATCGGGCCTTCTAATGAATCGCCGATAACGTTGTACCCTTGACATCTCCAATCCGGGAACTGATTGTCCACAGTACCGCTGGCAAAAGTGGTATCTGTTTCGAACCAAGAAAAGAACATCATGTCGCGAGAAGTATTCATGCTTATATACGGGCGATTCGCCTCCGGTACGGGACCGTTTGTCGCATCAAAGTCATAACTGAATGTATATACGCGTGAGATGATGTTACACTCCCATGTCAATCCGCCGTCGGTAGTGAAAATATCTACCAACAGGTTTATAGCCGGGTAATAATTAAAATCAGGTGCAGTTGTTCCACCTGTAGGAGTAGTACCAGTACCAGGGAATACATGGACGAACATGTGAGGGTTACCGTTGGCATCAACCGCCAAATCGTGCCCACGCGTTGATGAAGTTAAGTGACCGATGTCCCAACCGCCAGTAATCGCAACAAAGATATCTACCAAGCTATCGCCTGAGCCGTTATCTACCAATAGGTCAAGATTTGGACCCATAGGTGAATTCCATGTGGATCCGCCATCCGTAGTTTTAATCATGTATGGGTGAATTACCCTTCCTGGTGCGATTGTACTATCGTATGCTTCAAGACTGATAAATCCGGTCGTTTTATTTGAAGCAAAAAAGATTCTCGCATCACCGTAAATTTTACCATCCGCACCTCTGTCAGAGGCAGGGAGATACGCTTTATGCTCGGTGTAGTTCATAGAATCTGTAGTCCAGTCCATAGAACCTTTCCAGATGAGTGCAGTATCAGTATATTCAGTATTCTGGTAATCAGGATGATCTAGAGAAACCCCCCAGAATGTACCGCCATCCACATAAGAATTCTTTAGTGTTAAGTGCCCCCCAGTAGTATCTACTGACATATTGGTGGTAGTATTATCCATTTTATGAGTACCCATCAAAGCACCACCCCATGCAGCGCCATTTATCCCTGTGAGGGTTGGAGCCCAAACGGAAATACTGGCATTTAGTGGATTTGTATTTCCGCTTTCGTTCAAGATTCCGACATGAGGATATCGCGCGAAACCTGGGTAAGCGTAACCGGTTAAGTTCGGGTTGTAGATTGGGCCAGCGTTTGTAGTCCAAGTAGAACCGCCGTTGGTTGAATAGTCAAAACGTAAACTACCTGAGCTGTAATCACCATTAGAATTATAATCTGAACGGTGCAAAAATACTATGGTATTTAAATCTTCGTCCGCCCAAATATTCGTCTTAGGTCCGAAGCCTGTTCCGTAAACGTTCGGTGCAGTACCAATAGCTACAGAAGAGCTCTGCTTATTTACACTGGTGTTATAAGGAATGCCATCTGCATGATTTGCTACATACATTTCTACATTTCTTCCGAGGTCAACTCGTGCCTCTTGTGCTGCGGCGCCAATGAGGCTTAAACCAGCAATTACGAGTAGAAGTCTTTTCATCTTTAGGTGTTTTTTATCGAGTAAATATAACGGATAGTCATGAAAATAGAAGGGTCAACCGAGGATTTCGCGATATAATTGGTGGATTTCTAAACCGATGGACTCAGACGAGAGTGCATCGAACTTTCCCAAAGGGGCTTTTTCTGCTTGCAGGAGGGATTTCATTTGGTCTTTTAATGCTTCATGCGTATCGGCTAGAAGTACCCCTTTGTCGTACCAAGGCGCTCCTCCAAAAGTGCTCTTTGAAATGGCCCAGAGCCCAGCAGTTCTTGCCTCAAATACGGCGATACCAAAGGTTTCGTAATTGCTGTGTAGAATCAGTGCGTTATGATTTGGGAGGAGTTGTAATATTTCCTTGTTCGTTTTTCTCCCGTGTACCCAAACATTGGGCAAGGTCCGCACCAATGCTTTCAAACGCTCTAAATCAGGACCGCCTCCGTAGAAGTGAAGTTCGGCCTGGGCTTGTGGGAGCTGTTGGAAACACGCTAAAATGATTTCTTGTGTTTTCGTTTCGAAGATTACATCGGCGACTACGCAAAAGCTGAATCTTGAGGGAGTGGAGGTATGCTCATTTTTTGCAGTAGAGATAATATTGGGAATTACATGGACCCTTTGGTTTTTTGAGAACGCGGACAGTCCTTCACTGAGTATAGGGCTGATGCAGATGAGTCTATCGAGTCGTTGGAAGTACCAACGTGCGGCCTTGAATCTCCAGCCTTGAAGTGAGGATAATCTATCTTTTAGGAACGCACTGCCGTGCTCGGTATGAATGGTTTTAATTCCTTTTAAACGGGTATACCACAATAGGGGGAGCAGGTCGGGAGCATAAGAGTGAAAATGCACAATAGCTGGTCGGTCTGTTGCGATGCGGGCGGCAAATACGGCGAACTTGGCCACCTGACTCATATCTTGCGCACCATAAATCTGAATACCTTCGTACTCCTCTAATTTGTCGTTTGAATTCACAAAGCCGAGTACCATAGGGGTATCAGAAGTCGCTTCAATATGCTTTTGGACGAAAATGCCGTTTTGGGGATCCGATGCGTGCGGATACCACTTCACCACATGTAAAACCTTCGGGTCTTTGCTCATTCCTACAAGGTACGCTAGTGAAGGGAATTTAAAAAAGCTTTGAGTTGGGCCAATTCCTCTAAGTTCATCCCCAGCTCTCGTAACTCGTTATAGGTCCGCAGCACGGTATCGAGATCGGCATAGCTGCCGTCGTGCATGTAGGGATAGGTGAGGGCAATACCTCTAAGGGTAGGGATTTTGAAGGCGCCGCTATCTTCGGCGTTGTTGGTGAGGTTCATTCTGCCGTAATCTGCATTGGTAGGCAAACCATTGGCCGCAATGGCGAATGAGCTCAGCTGAGGTCCGCCATGGCAAGTGGAGCAATGTTCTTGGAAAAGTTCAAGGCCGGCATGTGCATCAGTGTTCAGCGCAGCGGAATCCCCACCTAGCCATAGATCATACGGACTGTCGTAGTATTTAAGTCCTGCCATATAGTGTGCGAGGGCAGTGACGAATTGGGCATCCGTGATGGGTTGTGCTCTAAAGGCGTCGTTGAATTCTTCAACATAGGTTGGATCGGCCATGAGTCCTTCCACCACATCGTGGAGTTTTCGGCCAAATTCATGTCTATTGTTAATGGGAACAAAGGAGCTAAGCTTTAGATTTCGAACACCGCCTTCCGCGAAGAAATAAGGGTACCAGGCCAAATTCACTAGAGCACTTGCATTGCGATGGGTGGGCGTGCCTTGGAGTCCTACGGAAAGTGCGTTGCCCGGATCTGAGAAATAGGCATCGGCTTTGTGGCAAGTCGCGCAACTAATGGTACTGTCGATGCTAAGGTTTTGGTCGTTAAAGAGTCTTTGGCCCAGGGAGATGGTTTGTTCGGTACGTGGGAATCTAAATCCACCGTCGTAAGTTGGTGGTCCTGCGTAGGCGGGTCCCACAATAGGTATTTCGTCTACCCCATTCTGGCACTGCCATAATAGAAGGGTTAGGAGGAGATAAGAGAATCGGGCCATGAAATAAAAGTAAACAATACCTTTTCGAATGCGGTAGCCAATTATCACTCAATGATGAGTAATTTTCCAAAGTACACTACATTAGGGATGAAACTTAAAATACACACTCATGCTTAATACAGCAGATTATATCGTTGTAGTACTTTATTTCGTGGCGGTGTTCGTGATTGCTTTTAGAAGCGGTTCGAAAAAAAGCGAAAATGGCGAAGCAGCGGATTACTTTCTCGGCGGTCGAAACCTTGGATGGTTTGTTATTGGTGCTTCATTATTTGCCTCAAATATTGGTTCTGAACACTTGGTCGGTTTGGCAGGTCAGGGGGCTTCCGGGGAATTAGTCGCAGGCCAATTCGAATTGCTAGCCTCCCTCATATTGATCATTCTAGGTTGGGTCTTCGTGCCTTTTTACTTGCGTTCGGGAGTCTTTACCATGCCTGAGTTTTTAGAAAAACGATACAACGGCTGGGCCAGAACCTATTTATCTTACGTGTCCATCGTCGCTTATGTTTTAACAAAAATCTCGGTGACCATTTTCGCTGGGGCCATTGTCTTCACAGCGCTTTTGGGCATTGATTTCTGGACTGGAGCCATCTTCATTGTGGTGGCGACGGGTATTTATACTGTATTTGGCGGCTTTAAGGCGGTAGTCTATACGGATATGATGCAAATGTTCGTCCTCGTGGGCGGATCTGTGATCTTGACCATTTTTGGATTGAACCATTTGGGTGGCCCAGGAGAATTGGTTGCTTATACTACCGAAGATCACTGGAGCTTATGGCGTCCTATTAGTGATACAGATTATCCATGGACTGGAATTATGTTTGGCGCCCCCATTTTAGGGGTATGGTATTGGTGTACGGACCAATTCATCGTCCAGCGCGTCCTCGCCGCGAAAGATGTAGACACCGCACGCAAAGGAGCCTTATTTGGAGGTTACCTCAAATTATTGCCGCTATTTATCTTCATGATGCCTGGTGTCGTGGCCTTTGCCTTAGCAGAGAAAAATCCAGAACTCCTTTCTTTTGGAACTTCAGGGTATGATGCTGCTTTGCCACTGATGGTGAAAACAGTATTACCTACAGGTCTTAAAGGGTTGGTCGTAGCCGGACTATTGGCCGCACTTATGTCTTCGTTGAGCTCTGTCTTTAACTCTACTTCAACGCTCATCACATTTGATATATACAAGAAGTATCGTCCGGAGGCTTCGGACAAAGAATTAGTCAATGCCGGTCGCATTTCCACCATTGTACTGGTAGCCTTGGGCATTAGTTGGATTCCTCTTATGCAAGTCATTGAAGGTGGGTTATTCCAACAGTTGCAGTCCATTCAGGCCTACATCTCTCCACCAATTGCTGCGGCATTCTTACTTGGTATCTTCTTCAAGAAAATCAATTCTGCGGGTGCAAAGTGGGCCTTGATTTCTGGAGCCTTAATGGGTGTAGGTAGATTGTCCATGGAGGTCGCAGGAGGAAAATATACTGGATTCCTCGGCTGGTATGTGGGAATCAACTTCTTGCACTTCGCTTTGCTGCTCTTTGCCATATGTTCGGTGATTTTGATTGTGGTGAGCTTGGCCAAGCCAGAGGCTGAGACCTACGACGATGCGTCATTGGTTTGGAGCAAGGAAACCAAGGTGCCGATTTCTTCAACCACGCGCGCTTTGACTTTCCTACTCGTACTCTGCGTAATTACCCTTTGGGTGGTATTTTAATTCTAAGGACAGCTCCCTTAGAGTCCGTCTTTTGTCGTCCAATTTTTAATCCGACCTATTGCAGATGTGAATTGAATAATTATATATTTGCGACCCTTAAATGGTGATTGTAGCTCAGCTGGTTAGAGCGCCGGATTGTGGTTCCGGAGGTCGCGGGTTCGAAACCCGTCTTTCACCCTGAAGATGAAAAGCCACTTGAGTTTTCAAGTGGCTTTTTTATTTCCTACGCTGAACTTTTAGATTTGATTATTGTTCTTTATTGGAACTTAATATTCATAAACCCTTGATTGACCTTAAATTAACAGTATAAAATAAAGTTCCACATGGACATTTTATATTATTACTGTGATACTCCTACTTATGAAATTTGATGTTGCTTTAGGAACCTCCCTCGTCGTAATTGCCTTTGACGGCAAGAAATTAGTCACCCTCATTGGAAAGAAATCAGAAGAACCTTACCGAGGAGCGCCAATGTTGCCTAGCAATTGGGTGAGCGCTTCAGAAAGTGTAGAAAATGTTGCTAAACGTTTGGCCCTAAAGATTCTTAGCATGGATGAGGTGTATCTGGAACAGCTCAATGCCTTTGCGAAAGTATATCGCAATCCCATGGGGCGTGTAGTGAATATTGCGCATTATGCATTGGTGAATTGGGATTTAGTGAAAAATGTCAAGGTCGATGGGTATGAGTGGATGAATCTCAATGAGGCTCCAGAGATGATTTTTGATCACAACGAAATCTTTGAGATGGCACATGAGCGTCTGAAGCGTCGAGTGAAGCGCCGTCCTATAGGATTTGTATTGCTCCCAAAACAGTTCACCTTTAACATGATTCACGGGTTGTACGAAGAGTGTCTGCGTAAGACCTTGGACAAGCGAAACTTTAGAAAGAAGTTTATGCGCAGCCAATTGCTTGTGGAAGTAGGAGAGAGCATCTTCGAAGCGCCAGGCAATAAGAAGCCGAGCCGATTATTTGTGTTCGATCAAAAGGAATACGATAAACTTACCCTCAAGGGTTATGATTTTAAATTCTAAGAAAAAGCCCCGCTCGGAGCGGGGCTTTAAATCGTATGAATATTTGTATTCAACTATTTATTTAGGATTAAAGGGGTCTTCTGTTAAAATCCAAACATCGTTACTACCAAACTGTCTGATGTGATAAAGCTCTTTTGGCTGTGCTTGATTATCTGGCGCAGCAGTTATTTGAATTTGCATTGCGCTTCCTGACACCTTGTCAAAACCATCTAATTCTAAAATTAGAGTTGTCGCAACAACTACTATACCCTCGAAATCAAGCTGACTGGGCATTTGATCTGTGTAAGAGACCTTAATTTCGTCTCCTTGAGCATCAATAAATCCGTTTGAGTATGAACCATGTAATCTGTCTATATCTTGCATGGATACGCCTGCTAATGCTGCTGGTGTTTGTGTGGTGACAGTAGCTCCTCCAGTTACCGCTCCTTGAGTACCACTTGTAGGTCCAACTTGACCAAAGGCCATCAAAGAACCGCACAAGAAAGTCAATGTAATGAGATTTTTCATTTGGAAAATATTATGTTTACTCTTATAAACGTATAAAATAACGACATGAAAATCAAACGGATTAATGTTTTTTTAGTTTTTGGGATGTGTTTTACAATCAATTTGGCAGCTCAAACGGATACAACTAAAAACAGGATATTTGAGCATAAAGGTATGTATAATGTCAACTTTATGCGCACCGATTTGCGTAATTGGACTCAAGGGGGTGAGAGTAATACAAATGCATCATTGATGGTGCGTGAACAACTCAAAATACAGTCTCGAAAAGCTACAGGCCGTCATTTATTGCAGCTGAATTATGGTTTGAATAATCAATTAGGTAGAACTACTAAGACCATAGACAATCTTCAATATGTAGGTAATTTCTCAAGAGGTGGAATAAACGATAAAAAGCTGGTAAGACTTTCCGGTCAGGTTGAATTAAATACTCAAGCAATGCCTGGATATGCAGTAGAAGACACTGCGAAAACAACCATGATCAGTAATATTGGATCTCCTATATATGCTCAATTTTCACTTGGTGCAATAAGTAACCGCTATAAAAGCTGGAGTTTGTATTTCGCACCTCTTGGTACGAAAACTACATTTGTGTTAGACTCGAACATAAGAGAATTAGGTGCATTTGGTGTTGACAGTACGAGTAGCACACTTCTACAAGGAGGTGCTAACGCAACATTGACATTTAATAAGATTTATTGGCGAACTTTCAAAGTTCTATTGAGGACTGACTTTTTCTATAATTACTTCGATGAAAACCCTGCGCTAGACATAAGGGGAGAACTTATATCATATTATAAGCTTGATAAGTGGTTTACAGTTAACATTAATTATCAGTTTGTTCAAGATTTTGATGCCTTTGAGGGTTGGCAACTTAAATCAGTCGCAGGATTTGGGGTAACGGTGACTTTGGATTAGTTACTGTTTCCTGAATAGTCTTGCCAGCTGGTTTCTAGGTAGATATTATCGCCAAAGTATTTTGCGATATTTATGAATGCCACTGGTTCTTGATATCCTGGAACGGGACTAAGCATTTCAAACTTTCTGTTGAGAAAGACTACCGTTGGGTAGCTCATCTTCCCATTCAATAGCGCTGCGCTCAATTCGTGGTAGCCTCTATTTCCCTGTGGAACAAACTTAAAAGTATTGCCCAGTATTTCGATAGACTCCTTTTGCTCAGCGTCGAATTTCACATTGTAGTAATGTTCGTTCATATAGCTAGCTACTTCTTCGTTTTGGAAGGTAGCCTTATCCATACGCTTACACCAACCACACCAATCCGTGTATACGTCTATGAATATCTTCTTTGGATTTTCTTCCTTCAAGGTAAGTTCATAGGCATCTTCGATACTCATCCATTGGATTTTCTCTTGAGCTAGTACAAGTGTGGAGCAGAGTACTCCAACAATTAGGGCTAATTTTTTCATAGGTCCAAAATAAAAAACCTCGCGCACAAGGCGCAAGTATCGTATGATAAAACTATTCTAAAGTTACACGACGCCGTGCATCAACTTGTTCAATGGTTTGCTCAGAATTGCAATCAATATAGCGAAGCCAATCAATACAAAACCGAGGGTAGAGAATGTTTCGACATAAGTATGCAGACCTTCTTGAGCGCTCAAAGCAACCTTCTCACCACCGTGACCTTCACCACCGGTGAGGGTGGCGATAGCACCTGCGAGGTAGTTTGCCATAGCGAACGAAAGGAACCATCCGCCCATAGCCGTTCCTGCAATTTGCTTAGGTGCCAACTTTGTAACCATGGAAAGACCAATTGGGCTCAAGAACAACTCCCCAGTAGTGTGAAGCATGTACAAGAATACCAAGGTCAATAGTGGTACTTGGAATGCTTCGTTTGCAAACTGCATACCTATTATGGTTACTAAGTATCCAGCACCTAACTGAAGGATACCGTAGCTAAACTTCATAGGAATCGAAGGATTCTTACCCATGGCATCCAACTTGATCCACATCCAAGAGAACAAAGAGCCAAATGTGATGATGAAGAATGGGTTGAAGAACTGCGTCATAGTTGCGGGCATTTCCCATCCACCAACTATACGATTTACGTTTTCCTTAGCGAAAAGTGTTAGAGAGGTTCCAGCTTGCTCAAAAGCAGCCCAGAAGATGATATTAATGACCATCATAATGGATAATGCAATCATTCGGTCTCTCCATACACTTCCTTCTTTCACACCCGCAGAAATCAATTGGAAGACCACCAATATGAAGATGGCAATGAGTAAGTAAATCAAGATCTGATTCTGTGAGATAAGCACAAAACATAAGGGAATCAGTAATAGTGACAACAGGGTGATTGTTTTCCATCGCTCCATTCCCAACCAATGCTCACGTCCTGCTTCAGTTATGGTTATATTGGGAACATCAACATATTTTTTACGACCGCTCCAGAAGATCAATAGACCTGCAAGCATACCAAGACCTGCGAGACCGAAACCGTACTCAAACCCGTACTTTTTACCCACTACTGCAACAACCGTTGTTGCCAATAGGGCACCAATGTTAATACCGATGTAGAAGATGGTAAAACCAGAATCACGACGAGGATCGCCGTCTTTGTAAAGTTTACCTACGATGGTAGAAATATTCGCTTTGAAATAACCATTTCCTACGATTAATCCACCCATACCAATAAGCATAAGGGTATCGCGAAGTGCGGTATCTAGATCTAATATATCTGTACTCGCAACGATGAGGAATTCACCGATAGACATCAATACGGCACCGAGCATAATTGCATACTGGTACCCTAGGTATTTATCGGCTAATCGGCCCCCGAGAATTGGCGCAGCATAAACTAGAGCGGTATAGGCTCCGTAAATCAAGAACGCTTCAGAGTTCCCTTTCATCATCGATTCGATGAGAAAGAGGGTCAACAGGGCACGCATCCCATAGTAACAGAAACGTTCCCACATTTCCGACATAAACAGCGTCCACAGCGCTGGTGGATGCTTCATAGATTGATCACTCATGTTTCAGGTGTTTTTTGTGTTCAACAAGTATACATTTTATTTCTAAGAGCGGCTAGGGGCCAATTCTTATAAATTCTCAGCAATGAATTCAGTCATCATACGGTACAAATGCATCATGGTATTGCCTCCGTAGATGCCGTGGTTTTTATCCGGGTAGGCGAACCAATCGAAATCCTTATCTGCTTGCACCAAGGCCTCCACCATACGCATGGAATTCTGCACATGCACATTATCATCACCCGTCCCGTGGATCAGTAGGTACTTGCCTTGCAGGCCATCCACGTGCGAAAGAGGACTATCGGCATCATAACCATCGCCATTATCCGAAGGCAAGCCCATGTAACGCTCCGTGTAGATGTTATCATAGAATCGCCAATTCGTGACAGGTGCTACGGCAATAGCCATTTTGAAGACCTCTGGGCTCTGGAACAAACAATTGGATGCCATATATCCTCCATAGCTCCAGCCAAAGACGCCGATGCGATCTCCATTGATATACGGACGCTTGACCAATTCCAATACTGCCTCTGTTTGATCGCGCGTCTCGAGTTTCCCCATCTGACCGTAAGTACTCTTCTTGAACTCCTCGCTGCGACCGTCTGTCCCGTGGTTATCCACACTTGCAACAATGATATCAAGCTCATTGGCCAACATCTGGAACCACATGCCTCGAAAAGGATCATAATTGTTCATGACCGTTTGGTTGCCTGGCCCACCATATACAAACATGAATAGGGGGTAGGTCTTGTTCTCGTCAAAATTCACCGGTTTAATCATCCAGGCGTTCAAATCGCCGCCAGACGGCGTTGAAACGGTAAAGAACTTTTTAGGGGCGTACGTATACGTTTCGAGGGCTTTTTCCGCACGCTCGTTGGTTTTAACAGTCCGTATTTGCTCCCCTTTTCGTGACTCCACAAGGGTCACTTTGGTGGGTTGTCCTTCCGCACTGAACGTGTTAATGAACAACTTCATATCCGGAGTGAAAATCGCGTTGTTCGTTCCTTGTCGACTGGCAAGAGGGACTTTACCAGAACCATTCAATTTAATGCTGTAGATGTTGCGTTCTGTGGCACTGGCCTCAGAGCTCTGGTAGTACAAGCGCTTATTATTATCAATGCCATAGAAGGTCGTTACATTGAAATCTCCTTTAGTGATTTGTCGTTTGATCTTTCCGTTCGAGGCGACATGGTACAAATGATTCCAGCCGTCTCTATCGCTCAAGATGATGAACGAGTCGTCTTCCAAAAAATGGAGATCATCGTTGATTTCTAAATACTTCTCGTCCTCCTCATGGTAAATGTTGGTAGCGCTTCCTGAAACCGCATCTACGGCATAAAGGTCGAAGGTGTTTTGCAATCGATTCAAGGTGCTGATGACCCAAGTGTTTTCATTTGACCATTTGGCACGCGGCAAGTATTCGTAGGCGACATCGGTCAATACATTGGTTACCGTACGGCTGCTCATCTCCCAAATGTGTGCCGTGACTAAGCTGTTATCTTCGCCAGCTTTAGGGTATTTGAAAGTGTAGGGATTGGGATATAATTCCTTTCCGTAGATGTCCATATTAAAGCTGCGAACGTTGCTTTCGTCAAATTTTAGGAAACCAATTTTATCAGAATTTGGCGACCACCAAAATGCCTTAACAATGGCAAATTCTTCTTCATACACCCAGTCGGTAGCACCATTGATGATGCGGTTAAAGCTGCCGTCTGTGGTGATGCCGATGTGTGCATCTTCGCTGATCTCGTAGATGTAGAAGTTGTTGTCCATTACGTAGGCCACATATTCACCATCAGGGGAAAATGTAGCGTTGCTAATTTTCTCTGGACGAATCTTTGTGGCCTGCAACGACTGAAGATTTACTACGTATACGACGCTTTTTGAGCTGCGACGGTAAATTTGGTCCGTCTCCGATTCAAGCAATGCCCACTGCTCATCATTAGAAAGGCTGTAGCTATCGAAGTTTGGCAAGCGCTCTTCCTCTTGAATTAGGAAGTTCACGTCAAGCAGAGTGGCTACTTTCTCACCAGTCTTGTAGCTGTATTTTTCGATGGTTCCTTTTCCTTGAGCAGTGTAGTGCTTACTGTCATTCATGCTGCGCAATCCGCTGATTCCGCCGGCATAGAAAGCGTAGCGTTGCCATAGGGTAGAAAGATCGATGCTTTGTTGTGCAATGCTTCCAAAAGAAACGAGCATTGCGGTTAGGAGTATGAATGTCTTTTTCATGGGATAAATCTGAATCCCGCTAAGATAACATTCAAGTTTGATGGTAGGAAGGTCGGCACGCGATATTGATGGAATCATTCGCTTTCCCCGGCCAATCTAACGGTCAATCCCTCGAGCTTTTCTTTCATGAAGATTTGGCAACCCAATCGGCTGTTGTCCTCAACGAAAAACGCTTGGTCAAGCATATCCTCCTCGTCTTCAGACGGTTCTTTTAGCACATGGTCGCTTTCAATATAGCAATGACAAGAGGCACACATGGCCATGCCGCCACAGGTCCCTTTGATTGGCAACTCATGCGCTTGACACACCTCCATGAGATTCATATTCATATCTGTTGGGGCAGCAACATCGTGTTGCACACCTTCACGGTCAATGATGTGTACGATAATATCTGACATGCTTATTCGAGGCTGCCTACGCCGCCCATCACGGTGGTGTATTTAAACGAAAGCTTTTTGTCCGGGAATGCGCGCTTGAAGGCACTTTGTACCATGATGGTTGCTTCGTGGAAACCACAGAGGATGAGCTTTAGTTTGCCAGGGTAGGTGTTGACATCGCCAATGGCGTAGATGCCTTCGATATTCGTGCGGTAATCTGTCGCATTGTCTACTACGATGGCGTTCTTTTCAATATCCAATCCCCAATCCCCAATAGGGCCAAGGGTAGGGGTCAGTCCAAACAATGGGAGCCAGTGGTCACAATCGATGAGAAGATTATCGGCACTTTTTTGCTTGACGGTAATTTGAGATAATTGGTCCGTGCCATGAACATCCACTACTTCAGCATTGGTGATGAGTTTCACTTTTCCTCGCTGGGCCAATTCTTGCACCTTATCCACCGTATCCAAATGTCCGCGGAATGAGGTTCTGCGGTGTACCAAACTTACTTCACTCGCGACTTCCGCCAAAAACACTGTCCAGTCCAATGCGCTATCCCCACCTCCTGAGATAACCACTCGTTTATCGCGGAACTTTTCAGGATCGC
>DMQR01000172.1 GCA_003455605.1 Cryomorphaceae bacterium
TACGGACACCATAGTAGAAAACGAACCTCAGCTCATCTCTAATGACTTAGGGCGCACCACCTGTGCGTATTTCATGCCTGGAGACACCACTATACTCTATGCCAGTACTTTCGCCGGAGATACCGCATGCCCAGCTGTACCAGAGCGCGGCGAAAGTGGCGCCTACGTTTGGCCTATCTATTCAAATTTCGATATTTACGTGAGCAACCTTTCAGGCAACATCGTAGACACCTTAATCTCAGGTCCAGGCTACGATGCAGAGGCCACTGTGAGTCCTGATGGAAGCAAGATTGTGTTCACCTCAGATCGCAGCGGCGATTTGGAATTATACTTATGTGATATCGACGGATCGAACATCACCCAAGTAACCAGCGGCCTTGGCTACGATGGCGGTGCATTCTTCAGTCCAGATAGCAAGAAATTGGTATTCCGCAGTTCTCGTCCACAAACTGAGGAGGAAATCACTAAATACAAAGACCTATTGGCCAACGGCTTGGTAGAGCCTACCCACATGGAGATTTATACGTGTAATGTCGACGGAACAGAATTAACCCAAGTGACTTCTTTAGGCAATGCGAACTGGGCTCCATTCTACCACCCAAGTGGGGAGAAAATCATTTTCTCTACCAACCACCACAGCGAAAAAGGCTACCCATTCAACCTGTTCATGGTCAATACAGATGGAACAGGCTTACAACAAATCACATACGACGGTGTGTTCGACGCATTCCCAATGTTTTCTCCAGACGGCAGCAAACTAGTCTTTGCCTCTAACCGAAATAATGGCGGAACCCGTGCCACGAACCTCTTTATTGTAGACTGGAAAGAATAAACCTATGCTTGCCACCATCTTTTGGGACTTCCCCAACCACATTCCTCTTTTCGGATTTGAACTTCGGTTCTATTCGTTGATGTTCATCATCAGTTTTGTGCTGGGGCAGTACGGCATGCAATATGTATTCAAAAAGGAAAACATTGACCCTAAACTCATGGACAGCCTTGTCTATTGGATGATTGGGGCGACCATTGTTGGGGCGAGATTAGGTCATGTATTCTTCTACGATTGGGACAAATACAAGGATAATCTGGGCGACATTCTCAAGGTTTGGGAAGGAGGACTGGCTTCACACGGAGCCGCCATCGCTATCGTAGCTGCTATGGCCTACTGGTCGCGAAAATATGCCCAAGTAAATCCTTTGTGGACCCTGGACCGTATTGTAATCGTGGTTGCTTTAGCTGCTGGATTCATCCGTATGGGAAATTGGTTCAACAGTGAGATTTATGGTGCACCGGCGAACAGCACTTTAGAAACCGTATTCGTAGAAGACGGAGCTCAGGCCATACAGCGCGGCTTTGCCAACCAGGTCAAGCATTTGGAATTCGAACCTACGGGTGAAATTTTGCAAACGGACACCTTGGCCTTACCGGAATTGGACCTTCGTATTTCATTTCATCAAAGCAACGAAGTACAAACGGTACAATACGCCAATACCTATTTGCCACAGATTATCCGTATGCAGCGTCTAGACAACCGCAACCTTTGGATTTTAGATGGTACTGTTGCCGAGGTCTATGAAGGTGCAGATGGTTGGGAAGCCTCCGTTAAGATCTACGGCATTCCGCGCTACCCTACCCAACTTTTCGAAGCTGGGGCCTACTGGATCATCTTTCTCACCCTCGCTTTATTGTATTTGAAGCGTGGAGCAGGCGATAAACCTGGATTCCTTTTAGGACTTTTCCTCACCCTAGTCTTCGGGTTCCGATTCTTTATTGAATACCTCAAAGAAATTCAGGTGAGCTTCGAGCAAAGCATGAGTCTCAATATGGGCCAGTGGTTGAGTATACCCTTGGTAGCCTTTGGATTATTCCTCATTTTCAGAGCACAAAAAACATCATAAATCTTCGACATGAACTCCTTTAGAAAATATGCCATTTGGATTGTCGGCTTGGGATTGGCCGCCTTCATTATCCCTTCAACAATAGGGAGTTTGGGCAAATTTAATGAAAACACGAAGCCATCGGTCAAGCAGCCGACACAGCCGTACGAACCGCCGTTTAGAATGGACGGTACTCTATGGGCTATCAATGGCACCGACACTACGTCTATTTTCCGCACAGAATATGCTACGACACTGGCAGCCATTGAAATAGGGATGATGTATAGAAAGTCTATGGACAGGGATATGGCCATGTTATTCTTCATGTCTGGAGGGGACCAATTACGCAGCTTTTGGATGAAGAATACCGACGTACCGTTGGACATCATCTACATCAATAGTGCACACGAAGTAGTGAGCATTCAAGCCAATGCACAACCCCACTCTACGCAAAGCTTGCCAAGTGATCAGCCAGCCTCCTATGTGCTTGAAATTTACGGTGGTGAAGCAGCAGCTCAAGGCATTGGTGTAGGCACCAAAGTGTACTGGTCAGATAAACAATAAAAAAGACCTCTTCCTCAATTATTTAACTATATTTGCGCCCTTAAGCATTACAAACATCTAAATGTGATTTTGATATGTACCTAACGAAGGAAAAAAAGGCAAAGATCTTCGCAGAATTCGGAACATCTGCAACAGACACAGGATCTGCAGAAGGTCAGATCGCTTTGTTCAGTCACCGCATCAACCATCTGACTGAACACTTAAAACAAAATAAAAAAGACCATAACACTGAGCGTTCGTTGGTTGCTTTAGTAGGAAAGCGTAGAAAATTGCTAAACTACTTGAAGAAAAATGACATCGAACGTTACCGTACAATTGTTGATAAGCTAGGCTTGAGAAAGTAAGCTTGACAATACGAACGACAAAAAGGCAATTTATTTAATTGCCTTTTTGCGTATAAAAAAGTATCTATTTTAATTATATATGATTCCTAAAGCAATTACTGAAACTATCGTGCTTCCCGACGGAAGAGAGATCACCCTGGAGACTGGGAAACTGGCCAAACAAGCTGATGGCTCTGTTGTCGTTAAGTGCGGTGGTACAATGCTGTTAGCCACTATCGTGTCTAGCAAAGAAGCGAAAGACGGTGTAGACTTTCTTCCGCTTACGGTAGATTACCGTGAAAAGTTTGCGGCCAACGGTCGCGTACCAGGTGGATTCCTCAAGCGTGAAGGTCGTCCATCAGATAATGAAATTTTGACCATGCGTTTAATCGACCGCGTATTGCGTCCTTTGTTCCCAAAGGATTACCACGCTGAGATCCAGCTCATGATCCAGATGATTTCCTACGACGAAAACGTAGAAGCAACGTCTTTGACTGGTTTGGCCGCATCTGCTGCAATTGCAGTAAGTGACCTTCCATTCGACGGTCCTATTTCCGAGGTTCGTGTGGGTCGCATTAACGGTGAACTCATCATCAACCCTACCCCAGCGCAAATCGTTGATTTAGAAATTGATATGGTCATTGGTGCCTCAATGGATTCTGTGGTCATGGTAGAAGGTGAGATGCAAGAAATTTCTGAAGAAGAAATGGTAGAAGCCATCAAATTCGCCCACGATGCCATCAAGGTGCAGATTCAAGCGCAGCTAAACATGGCTTCTCAAGTTGAGAAAGCTCAGGTAAAGCGCGAATACAGCCACGAAATACACAACGAAGAAGTTCGCGAAGAAGTCATGCAAGTGACATACGATAAAGTATATGAAGTAGCCAAAAGTGGTTTGCCCAAGCACGAGCGCTCTGCAGGATTTAAAGCTGTGCTGAACGAGTACTTGGAGGGTAAAGACGAAGAATGGTTGGAGGCCAACGCTGGTTTCGCAAAGAGCTACTTCCATGATGTAGAGTATAAAGCCATGCGTAACATGGTACTGACTGAAGGTAAACGCCTTGACGGTCGTTCAACGACTGATGTTCGCCCCATTTGGTCTGAAATTGATTACTTGCCAGGCGCACACGGTTCTGCCGTCTTCACTCGCGGGGAAACTCAATCTTTGACTACCGTCACCTTGGGAACTTCATTAGATGCAAACAGAATCGATGACGCAACATTCACTGGCGAAGAGAAATTCTACTTGCACTACAACTTCCCTCCATTCTCTACTGGTGAAGCCCGGCCTATTCGTGGCGTAAGCCGTCGCGAAGTGGGTCACGGTAACTTGGCACAACGTGCTTTGTACCAAATGATCGATCCAGAAAACCCATATACCATTCGGGTGGTAAGTGATATCCTTGAATCAAACGGTTCGTCTTCTATGGCAACTGTATGTGCGGGTACATTGGCCTTGATGGATGCGGGTGTAAAAATGGTACGCCCAGTAAGTGGTATTGCCATGGGATTGATTTCTGACGGTGAGAACTACGCAGTACTATCTGATATTCTTGGAGACGAGGATCACTTGGGTGATATGGACTTCAAAGTAACAGGTACCGAGAACGGTATCACTGCATGTCAGATGGACATCAAAATCAAAGGTTTGAGCTACGAAATCTTGGTGAATGCTTTGAAGCAGAGCCGTGCTGGACGTATGCACATCCTAAGTGAGATGTTGAAGACTATGCCTGAAACTCGCGCGCAATTGAAGCCAAATGCGCCGAAGATTATGACATTGACTGTGAAGAAAGAATTCATTGGACCAATTATCGGCCCAGGCGGTAAGAACATCCAAGGCATCCAAGCGGATACTGGTACGACCGTTACCATTGAAGAAATCGACGATCGCGGTCACATCGAAATCTCAGGAAAGGATTACGACATGATGAACAAGGCGCTTGAAATGATTCGTGCCATTGCATTCGAACCTGAAGTAGGTGCTGAATACGAAGGTATCGTTCGTGGCGTTCAGACTTATGGAGCATTTATTGAAATTGCACCTAAAGTTCAAGGATTGTTGCACATTTCAGAGATCGATTGGACGAGAATTAAGAACGTGGAAGACGTCTTGAAAGAAGGCGATAAGGTCCGCGTGAAGTTGCTAGACGTTGACAAGGCTGGTAAGATGAAGCTCAGTAGAAAAGTGCTTCTTCCAAAGCCAGAGAAAACTGACGCATAATTAATATATTTTGGACTTGTGATGCCAGTGGCGCTGGCAATCACAGTTATATAGTAAAGGCCAAACATGAGACAGTTAAAAATCACAAAACAGGTTACAAATCGCGAAACCGCTTCACTTGATAAATACCTACAAGAAATTGGTAAAGTAGAATTAATCACTGCTGAGGAAGAGGTTGAGTTGGCACAGCGCATTAAAGCGGGTGACCAAGTAGCGTTGGAGAAACTAACCAAAGCCAACTTGCGATTTGTGGTTTCTGTTGCCAAGCAATACCAAAACCAAGGGTTGACCCTTCCAGATTTGATCAACGAAGGAAACTTGGGATTGATCAAGGCAGCACAACGCTTTGATGAAACGCGCGGTTTTAAGTTTATCTCATACGCTGTATGGTGGATCCGTCAGAGCATTTTACAGGCCTTAGCCGAGCAAAGCCGTATTGTTCGTCTTCCATTGAACAAAATTGGTTCCATTAACAAGATCAATAAAGCCTACGCATACCTGGAGCAAGAGCACGAGCGTCCGCCAAGCGCAGCTGAAATTTCGAAGCACTTAGAAATGAGTGAATCAGACGTTAAAGAAAGCATGCGTAACAGTGGTCGTCACGTAAGTATGGACGCACCTTTAGTAGAAGGTGAAGACAGCAACTTGTACGACGTTTTAAACTCATCAGACTCTCCACACCCAGACGAGGATTTGATGATGGACAGCTTGCGCACAGAGATTGAGCGCTCGTTGGCTACATTGACACCTCGCGAAGGAGATGTGATTCGCTTGTACTTTGGTCTAGGCGGTCAGCATCCAATGACTTTGGAGGAGATTGGTGAGAAGTTTGATTTGACGCGCGAGCGTGTTCGTCAGATTAAAGAGAAAGCCATTCGTCGTATGAAGCATACCTCACGAAGCAAAATCTTGAAGACCTATCTCGGTTAATAACCTTGGTATAAAGTTTTTACCCTAGCACCCCGCCGACCAGGGCGGGGTGTTTTATTTTTGTACCACACATAAATCACAAAGCATGGCTGCACCTATTATCTCACCTTCTCTTTTAGCCGCAGATTTCGGAAACCTTAAACGCGACTGTCAAATGGTCAATGAAAGTGAAGCCGATTGGTTCCACATCGATGTCATGGACGGGGTCTTCGTGCCAAACATCAGCTACGGCATGCCCGTAGTAAAGACGATGGCGGATAATTGTGAGAAGGTCATGGACGTGCATCTAATGATTGTACAGCCAGAGCGTTACATCCAGATATTTAAGGATTCTGGCGCTGACATTATTACGGTCCACTACGAAGCTTGTACGCACTTACACCGTACCATTCAAGAGATTCACAATGCTGGAATGAAGGCGGGTGTAGCATTGAATCCACATACTCCAGTGAGCGTGTTAGAAGATATCGTACAGGATTTGGACGAGGTGTTGCTGATGAGTGTGAATCCAGGATTTGGAGGCCAGAAGTTCATAGAAAACACCATCAAGAAAACTGCGCAAGCCAGAGAACTGGTCGATCGTATCGGATCAAAAGCCATTATAGAGATTGACGGAGGGGTAAATTTGGAAACCGGCTCAAGATTAGTAGCTGCAGGTGCCCATGCTCTTGTCGCAGGCTCGTTTGTATTTAAAAGCGAAGATCCAAAAGCGACCATCGCTGCGCTGAAAGCACTTTAACGTCGGAACTCAGCCGTTTTATCATATACTTTCTGAAGGATATCACGCTCAATCTCATCCACGCCTA
>DMQR01000030.1 GCA_003455605.1 Cryomorphaceae bacterium
CGATCAAGAATTCCACCCTACTGCGAACCAGGTCGAGTATGTTCTCTGCCCTACCGTTTTGGACGAAGTAATGCAGCAAAAAACCTATGATATCGCAATCCGCACTGCGGAAGCCTATGATATTTGTGGACTACTCGCGGTGGAGTTGTTCGTCACTGCCGATGGAGAGATCTTAGTCAATGAAGTAGCCCCACGTCCTCACAACAGCGGACACCATACCATAGAAGCTTGTTACACGAGCCAATTCGAACAGCACGTTCGCGCCGTCTTAGACCTACCCTTAGGTTCCACCGAACTGAAAGCAGCTGGTGTGATGGCGAACCTAGTGGGTGCCGAAGGATATAGCGGCGATGTCGTGTATCAAGGATATGACGATTTGCTCGGGGAGCCCGGTGTGAATATCCACATTTACGGCAAGGCGAAAACACGTCCGTTCCGTAAAATGGGACACGTCACCGTAGTGGCAAAAAGTAGAGATGAAGCCCGCAAGCGCGCCGAGTGGGCAAAGAATAGTATATTGGTCAAAAGCAAATAGTCATGATCGGAATCATTATGGGCAGCACTTCAGATCTGCCAGTTATGCAAGAAGCTATCGATGTATTAGACGAATTGGGCCTAGCCTATGAAGTCGATATCGTCAGTGCACACCGCACGCCTAAAAAGCTTATGGATTACGGTCAAAATGCGCACAAAAGAGGCATCAAGGCCATCATTGCCGGAGCCGGCGGTGCGGCACACCTCCCAGGCATGGTTGCTTCCGTGAGCCCTCTACCGGTAATAGGAGTTCCCGTAAACAGTTCGAATTCAATCGATGGCTGGGACAGCGTACTTTCTATTCTTCAAATGCCAGGCGGTGTTCCTGTAGCTACCGTAGCACTAGACGGTGCGAAGAATGCGGGAATCCTTGCGGCACAGATTTTGGGATCTTCGGATACAGCAGTTTTAGAGCGCATTGTAGTCTTTAAAGAAAGCCTAAAAGAAAAGGTGCTAAAAGGCGCTGAAGAGGTTAAAGCAAAGCATTCTAAATAAGGCATAATTCACAACATGTTACGCCTTTAAAAGCAAACTTTAAAGTCTTTTCAAGTGCGAAATCAAAAGCTCTTTCTTCCTATTGCTTACTGGTACTGTAGACCCATTATGTAGTAAGAGGTAGCCGCCATCCGCACTGACGTATCGACTGACCATTTCAAGGTTGACGAGATGACTTTTATGTACTCGCTCAAAACCAGCAGGACGCAATAGCATTTCATACTCCTTCATCGTCTTCGACGCGAGTACGGAGGTTTTGTTGTTCAGGAAGAACTGGGTATAGTTCGAACTACTTTCGCATCGGACAATCTCATTGACATTGAGAATGTACATTCCTTCAGTCGTAGGGATAACCAATTTTTTTGGCACCTCCTTCGAAGCGGCAGCGGCAATGCTCGCTTGCTGGGCTGGGATTCTTGAAGCTCCTGCCTTCCTCACGGCCTTGACTAAATCTTCCGCATCAATAGGCTTTAATAGGTAATCTAACGCGGCGTGCTTGATGGCTTGAATGGCAAACTCATCGTGTGCAGTGGTGAAAATCAAACCGGGCAGATCGCCTCCTGTCCATTTATCAATTAGATCAAAACCAGATTCGCCATTTAGATTGACGTCTAAGAAAATGACATCGACATCTTCTTCGTCCAAAGCTTCTAGTGCCTCTTTCACATTTTGACATAACGCAACGACCTCTACCTCTGGACAGAAGAGGTTGAGCTTCCCTTGAAGGGCCTCCAAAACAGGACGTTCATCGTCTAATAAGAGTGCACGCATGAGCGGTTAAGATTTAATTCTAATGTACGGGTTAGCCGTCATTTTCCATAGTTACAATGAGTGAAACCTGCATTCCATCGGGTGAATGTTTTGCGCCAAGTCTGTTGTAGTGCAACGAGAACTCACCACCGTACTTTTTAGAGAGCAGGTGCAGCCGTTCTTCAATGATAGCCAAACCGTGACTTTTTGAAGCTTTCCGAGCTGGGTCAAAACCGGGGCCATTGTCCGTAATGGTGATTTGGACGGATGAGGCTTCGAGTGAGAATTGGACCCTTATAATGCCCTCCTTGCCCTCCGCCAACAAAGGTCGCATGGCATGCTGCACGGCATTTTCCACTAACGGTTGAACGAGCATTGTCGGTATGTGGTAATCGTAAGGATCCAGGTCATCATCCACTTCGACTTCGGCGTTAAATCGGCCGTAACGCAGGATGCAGAGGTCAAGGTATTTCTCTATGAGTTCCTTCTCATCCGCCACGACCAGTGAGGTACTACGCGAGCTATCAAGAGTGAGACGCATCATCTTGGTCAATTTTCCCATGTACTGCACCGCATCCTTAGGTTGGTTTTTAAAGATGAAGTTAGAAATGGCGTCTAGGGCGTTGAAGAGGAAATGCGGATTCATCTGCAAACGCTTACTGGCCAATTCTGCATCGGCTAATCGCTCCTGTAACTGGAGTTTTTCTTGAATCTGAATCTTGGCTTTGCGCTGTCGGTACCAAATTCCCGAGGCAATCATTATAATGGCTATTGACCAGAATAGTGGACTTTTGTACCACCTCGCGGAGATGCTGTATTCAAAGTGCGCGTTAATACCCTGCTCAAAATCTAACCTGTGGCTGGTTTGAATATCGAGGGTATAGTTGCCCGGGGCGGGGCGTACGAAAAGGACGGGTTCGCCGGGCGTGAAGGTGTTCCAGGAATCGCTATTGATACGATAGCGCCCGTGGATTGGGGCCGAGGAGGATTTTTTGTGCGTAGTCGTAAATCCTATGGAGGTCGGTTCAACCTCGAGGTCTTCGAAGGAGGGAATAGTAAGGCCATTGGCGGTAAAGTCGATGTGGAGGTGGCGAAGGGAATTGGGCACCCCTTTATTATCAAATTTCCATAATCCCATAGGTGTTGCTACCCACAAATTATTCCCGATAATGGCTACGTCGTAATTTCCAGGTCGAAAAGCGGGTAATCCGCGAGCCATACCTAGAGAGTAATGTATGCCATCTTCGTTGAAAACATCAATACCGTCGGCATAAGCTCCATAGTATAGCTCATCTGCAGTATCTACATCGTAATATTTCGGATGCGACTGACGCTCGGGAATGGGCTCGAAATCGTCCAAGGTCCACTGTCCATCTAGCAGTTTATTTAGTGTAATGTGACCGAGTGGTGTGCGGGCTTTGGCCCCGTCGAAGGCGAAAATTGGCATGCCTGAGCCCACTTTCTTCCAAGTAGATTCAGCTTGATTCCACTGATAATAACCACCTTCCGTACTTAGCAGCAACCCATAGTCTGTAGGCCCAAGATCGAAGATTAGGCCTTTAAAATTTAGTCGATCGAGCTCATCCTCTGTTACATCTAGGGTGACCAATTCTGATCCTATTCTCAAAAAATTCAATCGTTCAAAACCTAAGGTCATGCGCCAAATTCCGGAGGCTTTATCACTAATCTGTATAGCGGCATCACTATACACTATTTGAACGCCATCAGCAGTGATGATATATTTTGTACCATAATTGTTGGTAACCTCCAAGGGATATGCTTGTAAATCACCCTGAACCTCCGGCACTAATCCGCTATCACCAACTGAAAAACTAAAAATCGAGCTTCGCTTGAACTTCTTAAAGCGAGTACTAGGTCTAATGAATCCGTCAAGCATTTCGTATACTCCTGAACCCTGGGTTCCCAAATACAACCGGTCGCCATCGTACACGGCAGAAATGACCGGATCTGCAGGAAAGCCCTGAGCACGGCCGAGATCCTGCGCCTGCAATGCAGGAACAAGAAAAAGCAACAAAATCCTCGGAAACCATTTCATAACACAATGTTAGGGAATCAATTCTTAATTACTTTTGTCCTATGAAAGGATTTACAGCCATTGCCCTCGGGATTATATTATTTTCTTCGTGTACTACCGATGAACAGCGCTTCAACAATGAAATTGCCGAAATCGAAGATTATATTTCCTCGACCGGACTGGATTTTACCGCTACCGGCACAGGATTGTATTACCACATCACACAGGAGGGTAATCTCAACCGCATTCCCGACAGCTCTAACGAAGTGAGCTTTAAGCACATTGGCTATTTGCTCGACAGCACGATATTCTCCGCTGGCTGGTTCGCTTCAATGCATATGCCGTTACCCCAGCTTGTAACTGGCTTCCAGCAAGGCCTTCAAGTCTTGGGTGAAGGCGGACGCGGTGTGATCGTTTTTCCATCGGAGCTAGGCTACGGTAAACAAGGTGCAGGCACTGTACCGAGCTACAGCCCGATCGCTTTCCAGATAGAGCTCGTCAACTACTACTAGGGTAACTTTTATATTTCCATATTTTCTGGGATTTACGAGAATTGACCCCAGTGCTTCCAAAAATCCGGATAACTCTTGGCCACTACTTCCGGATGCTCGATGGACAGGGGCATGAGCATGGAAAGCGGGGCGAGTGACATGGCGACGCGGTGATCTTCACGGGAACTTCGTGGGCCAAGAGTGGCCAATTTTTCTGGGTAAGCAGTGCACGCGAGGCTGTGGTCGGTGGCTTTGATAGGTATGCCCAATGCTCCTGCGAGGTCCACCAAGGCTTGCAATCGATTACATTCCTTGTTGGCCAATGTGGAGAGTCCGAAGATTTCAAAGGGCTGGCGCAGGGCAAAGCAGGTGGTGATCAGCGCTTGGGCAAGGTCCGGGCATTGCTCAAGGTTGTAGACTAGTTTGCCGTAAGCCAGGGTACTTTTTTTGGTGAGTTGGAGACCGTCCGAGGTGAAAGCATGTGCTACGCCGAGCGGTTCGAAGTAGTCTAGGACTTTGCGGTCGCCTTGGAGACTATGGGGTTGTAGGCCCGGGAAGAAAAGTGATGCGGAAGTGGATAACGCGACGGCCTCGCACCAGAAAGCCAGGGCGGACCAGTCGCGTTCAAGCGCAATTTCACGTGGGGTCGTGGCGGTGTAGGGCGCAATGGTAGCGCTGTTTTCGTCTAAGGTAATGTCGAAGCCTAATTCCTTCATCATCGCCACGGTCATTTCCACATAACTGCGCGAAGGAAAGGATTCCCAGCTCAGCGACAGGCCATTGGGTAGTGCGGGGCCGATGAGCATAAGGGCGGTGAGGAATTGGGAACTTTTTATGGTTCCGAGGGCTAACGAGGAACAGGTGATTGAGGCCCCACAGATGCGTAGCGGCGGGTACTGGTCCTTTCCTTCGTATGTAATATCTGCCCCGAGGGCGATAAGGGAGTCGACCAGTTCAGCGATGGGTCGGCTATTGAGGGAATCGGTGCCGCTAAGAACCTTGAGGGCATGGGGTTGTATGGCCCAGTAGGCCGTCGCGAAGCGCAAGGTGGTTCCGCCGGCGCCAACGTGGAGGTCGTGCTGATCGGAAGATAAGGCTTGGGCGAGGTAGCGCGAATCTTCGGCTTCTGGAATGGTATTCAAGGTGAGGTGCGGGTATAGAGCGACAAGGATTTGGGCCCTGTTCGCCAAGCTTTTGTTTAGCGGTAAATCAACGCTGCCTTTTAAGGTACCGGAATGCTTTGGGAGTTTGAGTAGCGCGTCCATTAGAGGGAATTCAGTTGTTGGACAGCAGCATAGAATTGATCCCCGGAAATGGGGCAATCGAAGGTAGGATTACCGATATTTTCAAGCAGTACAAAGCGCACTTGCCCTTCGGCATTTTTCTTATCGGCTTGCATCAGCGTCCAAAGGTCATCGAGCGCATCAGCGTCCACCTTGATCCACGGGTAGCTTTGGCCTAAAGCTTTGAGGGCATCGTGTTGCTCGCTTAGATAAAGCGCCACGTGAAGGCCCTGAATGACCGCCGAACCGTGACTGATAGGGCTGTGTTGGGCGCACCAAGATTCCCAGGCATGGCCGAATGTGTGGCCAAGATTGAGGACCTTCCGTAGGCCATTTTCTTTAAAATCAGATTGAACGATGGCCAGCTTAGTATCCACACTTTGTTTCAAATGTACGTCGTTCAGGGTTTGATGCGTCAATTTTAGTACTTGAGGCCAATTCTGCCCTGATAACAAGCTGTGCTTTATCATCTCGCCATGACCGCTGCGCCACTCCTCTTCTGGCAATGTACTCAAAAAGGCATCATCGATTAATACGAGCTCGGCGCTGGTGAAGGTGCCTACTTGGTTTTTAATACCTTCATGGTTGATTCCCGTCTTACCTCCTAAGCTTGCATCGACCATGGCGAGCAGAGAGGTGGGCACGTTGATAAAGGGAATGCCACGTTTGAAGGTACTAGCCACAAAACCTCCAAGGTCAAGTACAACCCCTCCCCCTACATTGATGATCAGACTGTTTCGGTCGGCGCCATATTCCAACAACACGGACCATAGTCCAGCAGCCACTTCGATGGATTTACTTCCCTCGCCAGGTTCGACTTCCAGGATTTCGAAATTACCGTCGAGATGAGGTAATTGGCCCACAAAACCTGGCAAACAAGCACTGGTATTCGAGTCCACCATCAAGAACGTTTTCGACGGGCGCTGGATCTTAAGATAAGCATCTAATGCTGCATATCCAGAAGCTGAATAAACCGGTGCTGTTCCTTGCTGTTTCACGTACCAAAAGTACGATTTGAAAGCTATATTTGGAGTCCAATTAACAGGCAGATGATTGACTTCACCAATACAGAGGTGGCATTCGGTATGAAAACCAATGCTGACCTGCAACAGAGTCGACTGTTGTTCGCTACCCTGAGTTCACCCGGGGTAGTCGGTGCGTTTAAAAATGTGATCCTTGCTGCCCTAGCCATGCGCTTACCCATTAAAAGTTTCGTGAAGGCCACGGTATTCCGCCAATTTTGTGGCGGCGAGACCATCGAAGAATGTCAACATCAGATTGATCGCTTGGCCAGGGGTCAAGTCGGTGCCATCTTAGATTATAGCGTGGAGGGCAAGGCCCAGGAATCCGACTTTGACCGCACTCTGCGGACTACCATTCGTACCATGGAGTTTGCGGTGGCCAATGCAGACGTACCCTTTAGCGTGTTTAAACCCACAGGATTAGGCAGCATTGATATCTATGAAAAGGTGAGTCTCGGTCAGTCGCTCAGCGATAAAGAGACGGCAGCTTGGGAGCGCACGAAGACCCGTTACCACAGGATATTTGCTAAAGCAAACGAGCTTGGTGTACCAGTGATGGTCGATGCAGAAGAAAGCTGGATTCAGCCAGCCGTTGATGAGCTGGTCATACACTACATGAAACAATACAATGTCCAGCACGCCTTGGTCTACAACACGGCCCAGCTCTACCGTCACGACCGCTTTCAGCAGTTGAAAGACGCCCTAGCCTTGGCCCAAAAAGAAGGGTTCATCTATGGCGTGAAGATTGTTCGCGGCGCCTATATGGAAAAGGAGCGTGAGCGTGCGGCGAGGAATGGTTATGCTGATCCTATTCAGCCCAATAAATCCGCGACCGATAGAGATTACAACGCCTCAGTGGATTTAATCTTGAGCAACCTCGACCATATGGCCGTGGTGTTCGGAACGCATAATGAGAATAGCATCAAACTAGCTGCTGAGAAAATGGCATCTCTGAACCTTCTTCCCGGTGATCCGCGAGTTTTCGTAGCACAACTTTTTGGTATGAGTGACCACATTAGCTTCAATGCAGCCGCACACGGGATGAATGTCGCCAAATACCTGCCCTTCGGGCCGCTCAAAGACGTGCTTCCCTACCTGTTCCGTCGTGCCGAGGAAAACACCTCGGTAGAAGGACAGACTGGACGTGAATTATCACTGATTCAAGAAGAGGTCAAGCGCAGAAAGCACGCTTAATCCAAGTATTTTTCGACAGCAAGGACTCGGACCGTATCTCCACAATTTTCCAAGCGAATCAAATATGGGTAGCTCTCGTGGCTGTAGAAAAGCGCATATTCCCCGCACGGTTCTTTACGCGGATCGCTCTCACTAAACTTGATTTTCCCATCGACTACTGCATAGTAATACAGGCTGTCTTTACTTAGGTCCAATTCTGGCTGCGCCAACGACGTACTATCAATCACCTTCGTGCGGAAGATCTTTTTCACCCTAGCCTGTGGAGCATAGGCGTAATCTAGATCGCGTTCACCGAAGAACACCTTGACCAAGGCAACTCCAAGGCCGATGCCGATGATGTAGAATAAAAGTCGTCGTAAAAATGCCATCTCAATGAGTTTTGCCGTGGGCGGCTGTTAGGGAAGGCAAAGGTAAATCCTGGCCGTTATAATGCCCCAAACAATAAGCTATCATTCGAGAACGGAAGGTCGAAATGCTCGCCTAAATGGCCCTTGGTCAGCAGCCCCTTGTACATATACAGTCCCGCCCGAACATTCAAGTCGTAGTGCAAACAATCTTCCACGCCCCCGCTATCGGCCACCTGCTGCAGTAATGGCCCAACAATATTGCTCATTGCAATCGTCGCAGTATGTCCCACGGCACTTGCCATATTTGGTACCATATAGTGAATGACCCCATATTTCTCAAAGGTCGGCGCATCGTGCGTCGTCAGCTCAGAGGTCTCAAAACACCCGCCGCTATCAATGCTAATATCAATAATCACACTGTTAGGCTCCATCGCTAAAATCATATCCTTGGTCACCACCATCGGCGTTCGACCGTCCACCGGTCTTAGTGCTCCAATGACAATATCGGCCTTCATCAATCGCTTCGACACTACCAAATCCTGAATAACCTCAGTCCCTACGACACTTCCGAATAACTCTTGAGCATCGCGCAATCTGTTGATATTGCTGTCCATCAGGATAACTTGAGCTCCCATACCTTGTGCCGTGCGCACGGCCGAGAGGCCGGCGACGCCGGCACCCAGCACCACAACACGGGCAGGCAATACGCCGGGAATTGGGCCCATGAGTTTACCTTTACGCGAGCCGTGGGCGCCGTCCGCGAGTAGGCTTGCGCCCACGTGCGCGGCCATCTGCCCCGCAATCTCACTCATGGCCATTCGCAAGGCACTTTGGTCTTCAGAATTACGCACTTCCTCGAGGGCGAATGCAGTGATTTTTTTATCTGCGAGCGCCTTGAAATAAGCGCGATCGCGTGTGCGCAGTTGGAGCGCACTGATCAGGGTTTGATTGCCCTTCATGAGTGCTATTTCAGCGGGCGTGGGTGGCGCAACCTTGGCCACGATGTCACATTGGAAGATAGTACCAGTGTCGGAGATGATCTCCGCCCCGCCATCTGCGTACATGCCATCCGTGAACCCCGCCAATTCCCCCGCGCCTTCTTCCACCATAATAGTATGACCGGAGCGAGTTAGGATTTGTACAGATTCGGGGGTGAGCAGGATGCGGTGCTCATTCATTTCGCGCTCCTTAGGAAGCCCTATATGCAAGTTCATGCTCTTGGTGTCGACGGCCAATCGCTCCTCTTGTGTTGCCCAGGCCGTTTCAGACCAGCTGATGTAATCACTCATAGTTCCACGCTATTTTTTGTGTGCTGAGGCTGGGGTAAAAATGCACTTTACGCTGTCCGGACGATGTAACCGCAAGGTACACCACCCCAACAGTGTAGGGTAATAAAGATCGCACTTTTTCTCCCCATTCGATCCACATCGGGCACTCATCTTCGAGATATTCTTCCAAACCAACGTCATAGGCCTCCAGTTCCGAGGTTAACCGAAAGGCATCAAGGTGGTAGAACCTCCCCTTAGGACCATAGTGTTCTTCGATAAGCGCAAAGGTTGGTGAGGAACCGCGGTCTTCGCTACCCCAGGACTCAAGCAAGGCATTGCACAAGGTCGTCTTTCCACTGCCCATAGGCGCTTCAAGAAGATTGACTTGATGTTCGGTATGATCGAGAATATGCGCGGCGAGCGTTGGCAAATCTGCCAAGGTCACGGCCTCATAGCACCAATGATCATTTTGGAACGTGAATCGCATAAGGAATTATCAATTCCTCCAAAGATACCCCACCGTGCTGATATGTGTTGCGGTAATACTGGGCAAAATGGTTGAACCTGTTGGGGTACACATAGAAATAGTCCGTGAGGGCGAAGATGTATTCGTCCGCAATGTGCTGCTTCGGCAAACCCACAGATTCGGGATTCTTGATGACGAAGCTATGTTTGGACGGGTAACTCATCCCATTGCCATTTTTATATCGCAGGTTGGTGGTGAGCTCCTTGGTCCCAACCACTTTGGAGGGGCGCTGAACATTGATGGTTCCGTGGTCGGTAGTTATGATCACCGTAAAGCCCTGCTCCCCGGCCCATTGTAATATTTTCAGCAGCGGTGAACCTTCGAACCAGGTCTTGGTGATCCGCCTGTACGCGGCATCATCACTAGCCAATTCCCGGATGACCTCAGTATCTGTCTTCGCATGCGAGAGCGTATCCACAAAATTGTACACCAAGGCGACGAGGTCGTTGTGCTTTTGCTGGTGGATATTGTCGAGCAATTTATTAGCACCACGCAGGTTAACCACCTTGTGGTATTCCATTTTTTTTGAACTTAGGCCCAATTGGCTTAATTGGTCCCTCAACAGCTCCCCTTCAAACTGGTTTTTCGAACCTTCGGTCTGCTCTTCCACCCAATATTGCGGACTTTGATTCTTAATTTGCACGGGCATCTTTCCGGCAAACAACGCATTTCGCGCATACTGCGTGGCCGAGGGTAAAATACTGTTGTAAATGCCTTCCTTCTCGGTCTGGAAATACGGTGCCAAGGCAGGCTTAATCGCCAACCACTGGTCCAACCTTAAGTTGTCCATCACCACAAAGAAAATCTTATTGCCGTTACGCAATTGCGGTGCCACCAATCGGTTCACAACCTCATGGGAAAGCATTGGTCGGCCCTCATCACTAGTAAACCAATGTTCGTATTCGACCGAAATGAACCTTCCAAAAAGCTCATTAGCCTCCTTCTTCTGGGTCGCCAACACGCTCTTGAGCCCCTCTTCCGGACTCTCGTCAAGTTTCATCTCCCAGCTTAATAATTTCTTGTAAAAATCCGACCACTCCGCCCAGCTATCGAGCTGTTGCATCTCCATGGTCATCTTGCCAAACTCCTGTTGATACCCTCGAACGTTGGCTTGTGTGACCAATTCTTTTCCGTCCAAGATCTTCTTCAACGCCAACAGAATTTGCATGGGGTTCACCGGCTTGATCAAGTAATCCGCGATTTTCGAGCCTATGGCCATTTCCATAATGCGCTCCTCCTCACTCTTGGTCACCATCACCACAGGCAATTCCGGTTGCATCGCCTTGATTTTTTCTAAGGTTTCCAATCCGCTCAACCCCGGCATATTTTCGTCCAAGAACACCGCATCAAAGCCGTTCTCTTGCACCATATCTAGGGCATCATTGCCGTTATTACAGGTCGACACAGAATA
>DMQR01000210.1 GCA_003455605.1 Cryomorphaceae bacterium
AGGGCTGCATCAGGAAAACTCAAATTCAGCTCGTAATGCAGGTTCTCGCCATCGCGTGTCAACGATTCGTGCTCAACTTCTTCCACCAGCACAATCAAGTCCCCTGGAACACCCCCGAGCACTTCATTTCCTTTGCCGCCTACGCGCAATTGCATACCGTCTTGTACACCAGCTGGAATCTTTACACTTACCACTTCTTCCTGGCGGTCTAAACCGTCCGAGCCAACACCCGAAGGTTTCTGATCTACGACCTTACCGCTTCCGCTGCAGCTTGAACATGTTGCCGCAGTACGCATCTGACCCAAAATAGTGTTGGTTACCTGCTGTACTTGGCCCGTACCATTACACGTGCTGCATGTCTTAAATGTTACTCCATCTGCAATCTTTGCCCGACGAATTTTGATCTTTTTCTCAATACCATTGGCTACTTCCTCTAGAGTGAGCTTTACTTTGATGCGCAAGTTTGATCCCTTTGCTTGGCGCGCTCTGCCGCGACCGCCAAATCCACTAAATCCACCGAAGCCGTCATTACCCCCACCGCCAAAAATATCTCCGAACATATCGAAAATATCATTCATATTTCCGTGGAAACCTCCGCCAGAACCTGCCCCGAAAGCTTGGTGACCGAACTGGTCATACTTACGACGCTTTTCTTCATCACCCAGCACATCGTAGGCCTCTGCAGCCTCTTTAAATTTGTCCTCGGCATCCTTATCGTCGGGGTTGCGGTCCGGATGGTACTTTAACGCCACCTTGCGGTAAGCCTTCTTGATTTCATCCTGACTGGAACTCTTGCTTACGCCCAGTACGTCGTAGTAATCTCTTTTTGACATCTCATGCTTCTTTACCCACTACCACCTTGGCGTAGCGAATCACTTTTTCTCCGATAAAATACCCTTTCTCCACCTCGTCAATGACTTTGCCCGCCATCTCAGGAGTAGGGGCTGGAATCTGAGTAATAGCCTCCATGGTTTCAACATCAAATGCCTGCCCCACAGTGCTTTCCATTTCCTTCAATCCCTTGCCTTTCAGCGTCTCTTTCAACTTGTGAGAAATGAGCTTCATGCCCTCCAACACCGGCACATTTACCTCAGTCTCTTCGATGTTTTTCAAAGCTCTGTCAAAATCGTCCAATACCGGCAGTAAAACTGCTAAAGTGTCTTTGTTAGCGCTTTCTATCAATTCTAAACGCTCCTTCGCGGTGCGGCGGCGGAAGTTCTCAAACTCAGCATATAGGCGAAGATTCTGGTCTTTCAAGTCCTTAACTTCGTCCTCAAGTTTGGCCATAGGACCAACCTCAGTCTCCTGATTTTCAGCACTTTCCTCTTGGCTTGGATCCAATTCTTGTTGCAATTCTTCCTCGTGCAAACCTTCTTCGTTTACTTGATTTTTATCGCTCATTAGGGTTGGGTTTTACTCTTATTAATTCTAACTATAGGCAAAATGTCTACCAATTCAATCCTCGCTGACACCTTGTCAGCGGGCTCCTCGAACCATAAAAAAAGTCCCGCCAGGGGACTCTTTTCTCGGACATCAAATGCCCAATTATTTCTTCAATACCTCAAGGGTATTTATCAATACTTTACCGCGCAAATTCTTTTTGATGATATTTCCCTCGCCATCAATCAAATACGTCGCAGGAATACTATTTACGCCATAGGTCTGTGCTGCTGCATTTCTCCAATACTGCAGATCACTTACATGGTTCTCCCAAACCAATTCGTCTTGTTTAATACCGGCTTCCCATGCCACCTTATTCCGGTCCAAACTAACGGAAAATACCTCAAAGCCATCTCCGTTCTTAAAGCGAATATCCTTGTATTCATCGTAAGTCTTCACCAAATTCGGGTTCTCCATTCTACACGGACGACACCAAGAAGCCCAAAAATCGATTAACACGACTTTACCTTTCAAATCAGATAACTTCCGCACATTTCCTTGTGGGTCTTTCATCGCAATCTCTGGTCCTTTATCTCCAATCCTCAAAGTCGCCATCTGAGCTTCTGTAACTTCCAATCCAGGATTACTTACTTGAAAATCCTTTTGAGCAGCGATCAGCACCGCGACTGCTCCGGCAACGGCGCCCATCATGAACATACTTTTCTTTCTTCTCATCCTATCTTTTTTACAATCTAACAATATCGGCGCCCAATGCTTGGAGCCTACCGTCAATGTTTTCATAACCTCGGTCAATCTGATTGATATTATGAATAGTCGATGTACCCTCCGCACTTAGCGCAGCGATCAATAAACTCACCCCAGCTCTAATATCAGGACTCGTCATCGTCATTGCTCTCAATGGCGCCTGCTTATCTAGCCCAATCACCGTCGCGCGATGAGGATCGCACAAAATAATCTGTGCCCCCATATCAATTAATTTATCGGTAAAGAACAATCTGCTTTCGAACATTTTCTGATGGATCAGCACCGATCCGCGCGCCTGAGTGGCCGTCACCAAAATTATACTTAACAAATCCGGTGTAAATCCAGGCCAAGGCGCATCAGCGATGGTCATGATAGATCCGTCGATGAAGCTCTCAATCTCATAATGGTCGTGCGCAGGCACTCTTAAATCATCTCCAATAAGCTCGGTGTGAATTCCCAAACGACGGAAAACAGTTGGAATAATTCCCAAATCTGGGTAACTCACGTCCTTTATCGTGATATCAGATCCTGTCATGGCAGCCAATCCTATCCACGAGCCGATTTCAATCATATCTGGCAAAATGCGGTGGTCTGTACCCCCCATTGCTTCCACACCTTCAATGTGTAACATATTAGAGCCTATACCGTCAATCTTGGCTCCCATACGTACCAACATTTTACAAAGCTGTTGTAAATAAGGCTCACAAGCCGCATTGTAAATAGTGGTCTTGCCCTTGGCCATTACAGCTGCCATGACAACGTTCGCCGTACCTGTAACCGATGCTTCATCGAGCAACATGTAGGTTCCCTGCAACTCAGAAGCATCTACGCTGTAAAAGGAATCTTTAGAATTATAGTTGAACTTTGCCCCTAATTTCTCAAAGCCTAAGAAGTGTGTGTCCAATCTTCTGCGACCAATTTTATCGCCGCCCGGCTTAGGGATATATGCCTTCCCAAATCGGGCCAAAAGCGGTCCAACTATCATAATAGAACCGCGCAGCGAAGCGCACTTGGTCTTGAACTCTTCCGAGTGCATGAAGTCCAAATTCACATTCTCTGCTTTGAACGTATAATCGCTGTGACCGTTCTTCTTCACGTACACTCCCAAATCACCCAACAAATCAATAAGCTTATTGACATCTACGATATCTGGAATGTTTGTAATACGAACCTCTTCAGCTGTCAACAATACGGCACAAAGAATCTGTAATGTTTCGTTTTTTGCACCTTGAGGTGTAATTGTACCGTTGAGCTTCTTGCCCCCGTTTATCTTGAATGTGCTCATTGATTAGAAGCGTCTTTTCTTTTTCTTTTTCTTTTTGCC
>DMQR01000223.1 GCA_003455605.1 Cryomorphaceae bacterium
AAAATGGCGCGTCCTTTGGTGGGTATATTTTCCGCGCCAACGGTTTTCACATTGATGGAGCTATAGTCCAAGAACTTTTCGCAAAACTCGAAATCTCGTATATCGTGCGCTTCATAGAGATAATCATTGATGTAGGTTTCATGAACGATTCTTTCTTTAAACCAATTTATCAACCCATTAGGAATGATTGAATAGAGTTTAGGGCTCTTATCTCTAATTGCTTTATGTACGTCTACAAACTTTTCTTTTGCGGGTTTCATTTGCAAGCTTTAATTCGCAATAATAAGAGTTTTGGGAATGAGGAGTCGAATAGAAACACCAAGACGACGAATTCTCGCGGCAATCGCCTAAAAATTTAAGGTTCCTGTCCCAAGGTTTTTAGAGCTGGCAGAGCTATGCCTTGGAAGTTGAATAGCGCTTGATTCTCATAAGGACTGCCGTCTGTAGCTTCGGGACCTTTGTAGGCTACGAGCTCTCCGCCCCAATATACTAACCCCGTGCCTAAGGAATCCGTGATGGCGCGTAAATCTACCATCAAGTCTGCTTGACCTTGAGGAGTAGCAGGGTAATCCGGATGTAAGTCTGAGGTGCCGCCGATGTGGTTGTTGGTCCAGTCGTTCCAGCCTAGGGTAAAAGCGTAAGAAGTTTCGACGATGGAGACGGGACGCAGGAAGGAATCACCCAAACTAAAACACGTTTGAGAAAGGGTGGACAAGCTCGTCCCGTGCCATTTAGGGTAGTAAGACAAGCCTATCCAATCGTAATCCAAGGAATCGACTGTGGCGTAGAAGTTCATGGCGTTGTCGTATCCGGCATAATGCAAGATGGTGGTAACGGTGGAATCTGCTGCCTTGGCACCCTCAATTCCCGCAGCTAAAAGGGTCTGGAAATTTCCATTGCCATTGCGTATACCAAAGGGATGCATAAAGCCGTGGTTGATTTCATTACCTATTTGTACAAACTCAGGTTGCAGGGTGGCCACTACGTGTTGGGTGAAGGCGCGAACGCTATCGGCAAGTTCACTAATACTGAGGTTTTCCCATTGTGTAGGGACGGATTGTGCACCCGGATCAGCCCATGTGTTGCTGTAGTGTAAGGTGAGCATGGTTTGAAAGCCGAGTGATTTTAGCCTTTGAACATATGGGACCAATTCCTCTAACGAACCATCCCCAGTCGGGTTATTCCAAACTTTTAATCTGATCAGGTTCACGCCGTTGTTTCTCAAAATTTCCAGGGCGTCTCCTGGGTTGCCGTTGGCGTCTTTGAACATGTAGTTATAAGCTTCGATTTTCGGAAGCTGACTAAAATCTGTTCCGCGCAGCGGGCTATCACTAGGGATGGGGGCAGGGGGCTCGGTAGTCGTGCAGGCCATTAGCAAGGACAACAATGAACCAACGCCAAGGATGCGGTGTTTCATAAGGAAAAGATACACAATGTTTGGATTATTCAAGAAGAAGACGGAGCGCGAGAAATTGGAAGCGCAATACGATGCGTTGATCAAAAAGAGTTACGAGCTCAGTCACAGCAATCGTGCGGAGAGCGACCGTGTGCAGGCAGAGGCGCAGGAAATCTTGAAAAAATTAGACGCGCTAGAAGATTAAGCTTCGCCATACGCAGTACCAATAGGGCGTAACCAACGCTTTTCTGCGTAGAATGTGCCAAAGGGCAGCAACGAGGCTATAAGGAAAATAATAAACTCCTTCCAGCTCACCTTATAGTTTAACTTGAATTCAATCAGCGCCAATAGATAAAGCACAGTTAGAAATCCATGAAGCATTCCAAACACCTTGTTCGGCAAAGGCATGTCCACCAGGTATTTTAATGGCATGGAAATGAAAAGGAGTATGAGAAACGAACTGCCTTCGAAGAGAGCCACCCATTTAAATCTGGAATAAGGGGTCTTAAACATTGTTAGAGTGCTGTTTCAAAAACTTTATAGCCTCTTTATTAAATACCTCAGGTTGCTCAACGTTCACGACATGTCCGCAATTTTCGATGACGTGCAGGAGGGCGCTCTGGTGAAAAACTACAATTTTTCGAATACTAGGCAGGAACATGTGATCTTCACTGCCCATTATGTAGAGGGTAGGTACATTGCTGTCTTTAAATCTGAAGTACTTGAGGAGTGGATTTACCTCGGCAACCAAAGTAAACCAACGCTTGAATTCTCTTTGATAGAGCTTTCTTGCTTCGAGGATGAATAGGTTCCTGGCCTCGCGATGTGTTTTTCTTGGCATTATGATCCAAGCAAAGAATCGGTACAGTACCATGTAAGGCAGTACACTCTTCAATGCTGCGCCGGTGTGCATCAATACCTGTCCACGTTTGTTGAGCTTCATGATTGCGCCGCCCATGATCATACTCAATGTGCGGTGGGGGTTGCGCTCGGTAATTTCTCGGATGATGATGGTTCCTAATGAGATGCCCACCCAGTGGGTGCGTTGGATTTTTAAATGGTCTAATACCTCCAACACTTCGTCTCCGATGGTGGAGAAATTATAGTTTTTCAACTTCTCATAGAATGGCGCTTTGCTCTTACCGTGGCCACGTAAATCAACCAGTAGCACATTAAAGCTTTTGCGAAATGCACGCAACTGCTTGTACCAGATGGTACTAGAGCCTCCCGCCCCGTGAACAAATGTTACCCAAGGGAGGTTGGGATGGGTTATATGTGTACTGTAACTGAGCATGGTACAAATAAAGGAAAACTAAGCAACAAATTGAATCCTGAAAAGGTTGCGCCGCTTTGAGTTATCCATTAGATTGTACACTTAACTAAAACATCAAAAATAAAATGGACCATAGCCCACTTCGTAATTTCAAATACGACGTTCCCAGCGCCATCGTGGTATTCTTGGTCGCTTTGCCCCTTTGTTTGGGGATTGCATTAGCCTCAGGCGCGCCTTTGTTTTCAGGATTAATTGCCGGTATTGTCGGTGGATTAATTGTTGCACCACTCAGTGGTAGCCCTCTCGGTGTAAGCGGACCAGCAGCCGGTTTGGCTGTTATCGTGTATGGCGCTATTGAAGAATTAGGTGCATATCCCACATTCTTGGCGGCGGTTGTTGTCGCTGGGGTCGTACAGATGATTTTGGGAGCTTTGCGTGCCGGTGTCATTGGCTATTATTTCCCATCCTCAGTAATCAAGGGAATGTTATCGGGTATCGGTATCATTATTTTCCTCAAGCAGATTCCCCATGCTGTCGGTTATGATGCAGACCCTGAAGGCGATCTCCACTTCATTCAGCAAGATGGACACAATACGTTTTCGGAGTTAAAATGGATGTTTGACTCGTTAAGCCCGACGGCAACGCTCATTGCAGCACTTGGTTTAGCCATTTTGATTTTATGGGAGCGTCCCTTCATGAAGAAGTTGAGCTTTACAACGATTATTCAGGGACCGCTGGTAACAGTGGTTATGGGGATTTTAATCGCGATGAATACTACCACGATTGAAGGC
>DMQR01000049.1 GCA_003455605.1 Cryomorphaceae bacterium
GACCTTGAGTCCGTGAAGTAAGAAGCGTGTAGAAGAGTCAGAGCTCTGTTGTAAATAGCGTTGTTTGATGGCGGGCCCTACTTCGAGAAGTTCTACGGTTTTGACCTCGCGAGCCACCAATAGGTCTCTAAAGTGCTTGGCCATGCCTATGACAAACTCGTGGCCGTTGAAGCCTTTATCTAGTAATTCATTGTATAGGAGCAGTAGATCCGGGTAGTTCACACTTTGTGCCAGCTCTACACCTTTGAAATAGTAGTTATAATCGAGTATATCGAGGACCTCAACGACTTGGATGTATGTCAAGGTATTGCCGCTGAAACTGATCATGCGGTCAAACAAACTCAAAGCATCGCGCAAAGCTCCATCCGCCTTTTCAGCAATCATGTGTAGGGCCTCTGCTTCGGCATTGATGCCTTCCTGATCCGCAACGTACGCGAGGTGGTTGGCAATATCTTCAACGGTAATGCGCTTGAAGTCGAAAATCTGACAACGTGAGAGGATGGTCGGAATGATCTTGTGCTTCTCTGTGGTGGCTAAGATGAAGATGGCATGGGCTGGCGGCTCTTCCAATGTTTTTAGGAAGGCGTTAAAGGCTTGTTGGGAGAGCATGTGGACCTCATCAATGATGTAGACCTTGAATTTTCCGGTTTGTGGTGCGAAGCGGACTTGATCAATCAAACGTCGAATATCGTCCACCGAGTTATTCGAGGCGGCATCAAGTTCGAAGATATTCATGGCTAATTCATCGTCGCTGAGTTTAGCTCCTGCATTGATGACTTTTGCGAGAATGCGCGCACAAGTGGTTTTTCCTACCCCACGTGGGCCACAGAAAAGCAGTGCTTGGGCTAGGTGATCGTTCTCTACGCTTTTAAGCAGGGTATCGGTGATGTGTGACTGTCCCACCACGGCTTCGAAGGCCTGGGGACGGTACTTTCTTGCTGATACTAAGAATTGCTCCATACCACAAATATAAGCGGATGATTGGGCTATTTTTGCCCTCCACGAAAAAGAGCTGTAAACACGTTGCTAACAGGCTTGGTCCGTATTAAAAAGTCCTGTACATTTGCACTCCTAAATTTTTAGTTCAAATAATTATGAATCAGTACGAAACCGTTTTCATTTTGAATCCCGTTTTATCTGAAGATCAGGTAAAGGAAGCGGTAGATAAGTACGTAGGCCTCTTGAAAGAGAAGGGTGCGAACATTATCAACAAAGAGAATTGGGGCCTCAAAAAGATGGCTTACCCAATTCAAAAGAAGAAAAGTGGCTTTTACCACTTTATTGAATACACTGTAGGTGGCGATGCAATCGCTCCTTTAGAAGTGGAATTCAAACGCGATGAGCGCGTGATGCGCTTTCTGACTGTTAAAATGGACAAATATGGTATCGAGTACGCTGCAAAGCGTCGTGCCAAAGTAAACGCATAAAAGACTAGAGTATGGCAACTAAAGGAAAAGGTGATGTGCGTTACTTACAGCCCATCAACGTCGAAAGCGGCAATCAGAAAAAGTACTGTCGTTTTAAGAAAGCCGGTATTAAATACATCGACTACAAGGATCCAAATTACTTGTTGCGTTTTGTAAACCCGCAAGGTAAAATCTTACCTCGTCGTTTGACAGGTACTTCATTGAAATACCAAAGAAAATTGGCTGCTGCAATCAAGCGTTCACGCCACATTGCATTGATGCCTTACATAGCAGATAACCTTAAATAATAGAGTACCATGGAAATCATTCTAAAGAAAGACGTAGAAAACCTAGGTTTTACGGATGACGTGGTCACTGTAAAAGATGGTTACGGACGCAACTTCCTCATCCCCCAGGGTTACGGTGTGTTGGCTACAGAGAGCGCTAAGAAAGTATTGGCTGAGAACTTGCGTCAGAGTGCACACAAAGAAGCTCAAGCCATTGCTGATGCAAAAGCTACTGCTGAGAAATTGGCAGGTATTGAGTTGAAAATGGCCGCTAAATTGGGTCAGGGCAATAAACTCTTCGGTTCTATAAACAACGCGAATGTTGCTGATGAATTGGCTGCTGTAGGTGTTGCTATTGATAAGAAATTTATCTCTATAAGTGGTGGTACAATTAAAGCTTTGGGTCGCTACAACGCAACAGTACGCTTGCACCGCGAGGTAACAGTAAGCTTTGAATTTGACGTAGTTGCTCAAGCCTAAGCATTTAGCACTTCAAGAATATTAGAAAGCCATCCTTCGGGGTGGCTTTTTTATTTTACCTTCCTGATATGGAGAGAAAAGAAGATAAGATTATTGTCCAATTCACCAGTTACGGCCTCATGGCCGGTGTAGTCTTAGGGATGCTCAATGATAATCTCGGACTATGGATTGCAATAGGCGTGGCAATAGGAGCCGGCCTAGGTTTTGTGAAGATGGAAAAGCGCAAGGACGGCTTGGAATAATCTATTCGTATCGTAGTGCTTCCAACGGGTCGAGTTCTGCGGCTTTTTTTGCGGGATACCACCCCGAAACCAATCCTACTCCCACAGACATGATGAAGGCTACCGCAATCCATCCCCAAGGGATGAAGAAATGTCCGCCGATCTGATGTGCGACCACGTTTCCGATGACAATGCCGAACAGAATTCCCGTCCAGCCACCCAGTTGTGTGATGATTAGGGCTTCGGTCAAGAATTGCTGTGTGATCCTCTGACGTGTTGCTCCAATAGCTTTTCGAGTCCCAATCTCTCTGGTGCGTTCGGTGACGCTGACCAACATGATGTTCATCAGAGCAATCGACGCTCCTAGTAACGTGATGATTCCGATGATAAAGGCCACGACGGTGACCATGCTGAGGTTTTCAATAAGGCTTTTGGCAATACTGTCGCTGCGCCTTATGCTGAAATTCTCGCGCTCTCTAGGGGAGAGTTTGCGTACGCTGCGCATAATGGCCATGGCTTTTCCCTCTACGGCAGTCAATAGTGTTGCACTCGGGCTCATGGTGCTGATGGTATAATTTGGGACGCCGCCGCTAAAATGGGAGCGTGCATAGGTGAGCGTCACCCATGCTCCTCGGTCGCCGGAGAACAAGCCGGAATTTCCTTTCTCAGCCAATACGCCCACGACCAGATACGGTTGTCCTTGAATCTTGATTATTTTTCCCACTGCTGGGACTTCACCAAAAAGGTCACGTCGCGTTTCGTTGCCTAGGATGGTGTAGTTCTTTCCGGCATGCACATCGTCGGCAGTGAAATTTCGACCTTCAGCTAATTCGAATCCCCCCGTAATGAGGTAATTCTCGTCCGTAGCCGTAACCATGTTGTTCGGATTCGTGGTAATATTTTCAAAGGCCAATTTAGCCGTACCGCTTGCCACATAAGTTAGCGAGGTGATGGATCCCGGGAAATCCATTCGCTTTTTAAATGCCTCCGCCTGGCGATAGGTAATCTTGGGGTTTTTGCGATAGTCGGCACCACCTACAAAAAAGCCGCCCTGCGAGTTGCGTACTGTCAAAGTGTTGGCTCCTAGGTTAGTAAAGTTTGTTTCTAGGCTCTGTTTTAGCGCATCTGTTGCACTCAAAATACCCACTAGAGCCATGATACCGAAGGAAATAATGAGGGAGGTTAGGATGGTCCTGAGTGGCGCTGCAGTAATGGCTCTCCAGGAAAGGAAGGCGGTTTCTAGGTATTTGCGGGGTTTCATCATAAAGATATTGGGGCCAAGCCAAAATTAGCAATTACTTTTACGCGGTGCAGCAAGATTTCAAACATACCTTGGGATTTCTAGCCGGTGGCTACCAAAACATCGCCCGATTAAAGGGTGTTTCCCTCTCGCCGTACCAAGATCTGCTGGCTCCTAGAAGATTTCACTCCTTACTCATAGGCTGGGATGCGGCAGATTGGGCGGTGGCAATGCCATTACTCGAAAAAGGCGCTTTGCCAAATCTTGCTACGCTCATGCAAGGCGGGCTACATGCATCCATCGCTTCGATGGACCCGCCCATTTCGCCCATGTTGTGGACAAGCATAGCCACCTCAAGATGGCCCATCGACCATGGCATTCACGGATTCACAGAATGGCATGAAGATCATATGCGTGCGGTACGTGGCACCTCCATAACGGCACCAACCTTTTGGGAAGTATTAGAAAGTAGTGGGACCCCTGCCTCTGCTGTGGCTTGGTGGCCTTCACATCCTGCGCAACCTTCTTTACAAGGTGCCGTACGTATTTCTAATCTTGCCTTCGCGGAAGAGTCTAGTTGGCTGGAGGAGGGGTTGTTGCCTAATGTCTTGCAGCCTTTGTTCGAAGCATTGAGTATCCGTCCGGAGGAGTTGCCTGCCGCGGCTTTGGCCTCGTTTTTCCCAGATAAAGAATTGGACAGTAAGGACGATGTGGTGCGAAGTGTGCTGAAGATTCTCGTACACGCCTTGAATGTGCACCTCGCTGCGAGCATTGCGATGGCGGCGGCTCCTGGTGGACACATTAGCATCTATTTCGATGCACTAGATCATTTCAAGCACCTGGCTATGAAATACCATCCGCCCCAATTATCTGCGGTCACGGATGACGATTTTGCGAAGTATCATTTCGTCGTGGAAGCCGCCTACAGGCTCCATGACCTTTTCTTAGGAACCTATATAGAATTTCAACCGGAGGCCAATATCTTCTTAATCAGCGACCATGGATTTAGGTCGGGGGAGGAGCGTTGGACCGCCCTACCCAATCATGCCGGGGCGCCAGCTTTGGAGCATCAATTCTATGGCATGTTCGTAGCCAAAGGACCTCAAATCCCTGCGCTTGAACAGCTCAGCGGACTGACGCTGCTCGATATTGCCCCAATGGTGTTGGCGACGCACAACCTCAAGGCCTTGCCGGAAATGGCGGGCCACTTGCCCGCATATTGGCCCACGCCGACCCAGGAAGTAGTGCTGAGTTCTACGCCGCAAGTAGTCGAGCAAGGGCGTTCACCACAGATGGAGGAAGAGTTGCTGGATGCCCTGGTGAAATTGGGTTATTTGGATGCGCAAGATAGGGCGCAGGGCGGAGCGCGTTTGGTTGAGAACGGGTATTATCTCGCCCGGAGCCTACGGGCGCAACAGCGCCCGCGGGAAGCTTGGCAAGTGCTGCAATCTTTAGAGTTGGGGCCGGGGAGTCCCAGCCGGTATTTGTTATTGGGAGCGGCTTTATTGGCAGAGTCGAAGCAGTTTGAAGCCTTGGCGGAATTTGTGGATTGGGTCGATGAGGATCCTTTGGCGTGGGTCAAGGAGTATTATTTGAGGTTGGTGAAGGTGTCGCGCGGGGAGGCATTGGTGCTGCCCGAGCGATTGTTGAAGCCGAGAGAAGATGGAGTGTTGCCGAAAGAACAGGTGGTGCTTTGGGGCCGTTTATTGGTGAAGGCAGGACGCTGGGATGAATTGGATGAATTACTTCATAAAACCGACTCTCAAGCGGTAGATATTTTGAATTTACGCCTCATGCTAGCTTTGGAAAGAGAGGATTGGCTACGTGCTATGGAAGCGGCTTTGGCCAGCACGGAGCAGGTGTTTCATCAGCCGAAAGTGCACGGGGCATTGGCCTTTATCTTTGGAAAGCTGGGGATGTCTCGTGAGGTCAATTTTGCCAAGGGGGTCTATCAAAACATGGTGGGCGAGACCGTCGCGCCGAATATCATTGTAACGGGACCGCCAAGGAGTGGAACATCGCTAGCCATGCAGTTGTTGCGCGCGGGTGGAATAGAATTAGTCACAGACGAAAAACGGATTGCCGATGAGCACAATGCCGCCGGATATTTTGAGCATGAGTCTATCAAGGGATGGCATTGGGATGTTCGTTGGATCGAGGAGCAGCGCGGAAAGGCCATGAAGGTGGTATTCCCATTACTGCGCAAGGCACCGTTACCGGCAGGTCCAAAACTCATCGTGGTGATGCGCCGCGGAGTACAATCGATCTTGCAGAGTCAGCGCCGCATGGCCAACGCGGAAGGAGCGCCCTTGCAATGGGAAGAGCACGATCGCTGGGAACAGGAGTATGTGAAACACGAACGCTGGTGGGGCATGGAACCTCAGGCGGAAGTGGTGGATCTGGTCTATGAGGAGCTCTTGGATGCGGTGGAACGTGGCGAGGTCTTGGGCGAATTGGCCAAAGCATTAAAAACCCTCTCCAAATATTGTGTTAAAACCGTGGATATTTCTCTGCTTAAAGCCGTCGTGAACAAGGACTTGCGAAGGTTTTAGACCTATATTTACCCCCATGGAAAAAAACAACTCGACCCCATTGGCCAAATATATGGCCTCGGCAGCAGCCCTGTTAGGGACGACCGCTGCGCAGGCGCAGTATATGTACACCGACATTGATGATACGACTATCGTTGATGGAATCTACGAGTTGGACCTAGATGGTGACACTATTGTAGACTTTACCATCGAGCACATCTTGGGCGGTGGACAGCTGGGCAATGTGAACGCCATTCTATTGCATCCGGGAGATAGTATTGAAGGGAATTTAGCTATGGGAAGTGTGAGCAATGGTTTTGCTTATGTGGAGCGTGTTGTGCCAGGAACTACCATTGATGTGAATGCTCAGTTTCAGGGTATTAATGCCTCCACGGGCGTAGGATATTTGGCGTTCCGCGTGGACGGCCAAGCCTACCCAAACTCAAACTGGGCAGGGCCATTGACTGATGGGTATTTAGGTCTTCGCATCATGAAAGACGATACCGCTTGTTATGGCTGGGCCCGCATTGACGTAGAAGATAGTGCCAAGAGTTTTACTATCAAGGATTGGAGCTTTAATCCCGCTAAGGATTCGTCACATACAGCGGCCTTTGAGTTGTTGGACATCATGCAAACTGTGCTCGAGGATTTGGATGTACGTCAAAGCGACGGATTGCTTGAAATTTTATTGGGTGAGGCCCATTCTACAACTATTTACAACGCGGCTGGAGAGCAGATGGGGACTATGGATCCTCGAAAGCTGCACCGTTACGATACCGGACTTTGGAGCACAGGTATGCATGTAGTGCGCATTGAAGGTGAAATTTGGTTCCACAATTTGAAGGTCTGGATTCAATAATCCTCAAAATAACCCCCTATTATTTACGAATTTGTAGATTTCCATTCTTTGAAAAAGTGAATGCAGAAATTATTGATTCAATCTATTGATTCTTAAATAAATCCTTTTAGGTGAGTGGCCAATTATGTGGTATTTTCGTGCTGGCTAAATAAGTTAACTCTGATTGTATGACGTTCGATATCGACATGATTCGCAAAGTGTATGAGTGCTACCCAGAGCGAATTGCTGCTGCTCGTAAGGCAGTGGGTAAGCCATTGACACTTTCTGAGAAAATTTTATACGCTCACTTGTGGGATGGAGCAGCTGACCAAGCTTTTAACCGTGGTGCTAGCTATGTAGATTTCGCCCCTGATCGTGTAGCTATGCAAGATGCAACTGCCCAGATGGCTTTGTTGCAGTTCATGCAAGCAGGTAAAGATAAAGTAGCGGTTCCTTCTACTGCGCACGCGGATCACTTGATTCAAGCGAGAATCGGCGCAGATAAAGATTTGCAAGACGGAATCAACAAGAATAACGAGGTATTCAACTTCCTTTCTTCAGTATGTAACAAATACGGTATTGGTTTCTGGAAACCAGGCGCTGGTATTATTCACCAAGTAGTTCTTGAGAACTATGCTTTTCCAGGCGGCATGATGATCGGGACAGATTCTCATACGGTAAACGCCGGGGGTCTAGGTATGGTTGCTATCGGTGTAGGTGGAGCAGATGCTGTAGATGTAATGGCGGGTATGCCTTGGG
>DMQR01000022.1 GCA_003455605.1 Cryomorphaceae bacterium
AGCTGGACCTCAAGCTTGCCGCGTATGCTTTTACTTGCTGCACTCTTTGCGTCCGCTGCAGCATTGGGAGGTACGTTCATCAGTGCGACGTTACCTAAAATGCCGACTGGCCCGTGGATTGTTTTGGTGCTCGGCTTTTTTGGTTTCAGCTCGTTGATTTTAGCGCCGGAAAAAGGCTGGCTCGCCCGTCGTAAACGGGCAACGTCGAACCGCAATAAAACACAACGGGAGAATTTATTGAAGTTGCTCTATGGTGCCGAGGAGCGCGCTGGTGAACCGGTTGCTATGACTGCCGATGCGATGATAGATGCCCGGGAGGCGCATTACGATGGGCTGACCATGACCTTGAGAAATTTGAAAAAAGAGTTCTTGGTAATTGAGCGTCCTGATGGTTTTGCCTTAACGGAATTGGGCCGGAGCGAAGGCCGCCGAGTGGTGCGTTTGCACCGATTGTGGGAGCTGTATTTGACCGAGCGTTTAGGGATGGCGGCCGACCACATCCACCCGCAGGCCGAAACCATGGAACACGTTATTACCCCTGAAATAGAAGCACTAATAGTTAAAGAATTAGGGAACCCAGAAGTGGATCCTCACCAAAGTCCTATTCCATATGAATAAGATTAGTATTATGATTTTAATTACCTCATCGTTTTGGGGCATGGCGCAGGAGCGTCAGGATTTAGATCAGATTGTCGATCCGGCAGGACCGCACACGCCAGTTATTTTAATGCCCTCAATCGCAACCGACCGTCCAGACTTTACCGAAAGCGCACAGATTACTCCAATAGGTTGGTTTCAGTGCGAAGGCGGCTATCAGTATTCGCATGCAGTGGAGTCTTTGCCAGGCGGTTCAATAACAGACAGACACCAGTTTGAAGAAGTCCTTAGGTTTGGAATCAATAAGCGTTTTGAGGTCAGAGCGGTTATTAATGCGAATACTGAACGAATTGACATACCCTCTACTTGGCTTGATCCTATGCGCAGGACTGGTGTTAGTCCGGTTACGTTTGGATTCAAATACAATTTGTTCGAAGAATCAGACAGATTGCCACAGATAACCTGGCTGAGTCATATTTCTACCTCTTGGATTTCTTCAGGTGATTACGCCAACGTCTATCCAGAACAAATCTTTCACGAACAGCGTCTCATGCTAGAAAAAGAATTAACCTCAAAATTAGGGATTGCTAGTAACCTAGGAATTGCCGGTGGAATGAGTGAATTTAATAACTTTCTGGATGGAGGGATGTTCTCTTTGTCATTGGGCTATGATTTAGGCAATAATCTCGGAGTGTATGCTGAATATTTTGCCAACTGGGAGGTTCAAGGCATACAGTTATTTGGAACCCCTTACTTTGATGGCGGATTTACTAAGCTACTTTCGAAAGACCTCCAACTAGATGTCTATGCTGGGGTAAATTTGGGTTCTTATTTGGGCTCAAAACTCAATACCAGTGGATTCTTTTTCGGCACTGGGGTCAGTTACAGATTGCCTTTAGCCGCCTATTTATAATAATCAGTGACGCCAACGCTAACCATAGCATTAACCGCTATTTTCACCGCCATTTCTTGCGCGATGTTGGGCGCTTTCCTTGTCCTTCGAAAGATGACTATGGTGGGCGATGCTATTTCGCATGCTGTCCTGCCGGGCATTGCTATTGCTTACCTACTCAGCCAAAGCCGTGCCTCCTTGCCCATGTTTTTGGGAGCCGCCTTGGTGGGGGTGTTTGCTACGGTTGTCATTGAAATCCTTAGCAAGAAATGGAGGGTTCGGAGTGATGCGAGTATCGGCATGACCTTCACCACGCTTTTTGCATTAGGGGTGGTGTTGATTACTTTTTGGAGCGACAAGGTGGATTTGGACCAGGAATGTGTGCTCTATGGTGAGATTGCTTTTGTGCCCTTCAATACTTGGTCACTAGCCGGTCAGTCGATGGGGCCTATTGCCCTGTGGAGCTCGGGCATTCTATTATTAATAGTGTTGATTTACACCTTTACGGGTTACAAGGGACTACTCATGAGTTCGTTTAACGAAGATTATGCAGCGGTACTCGGTATTGGTGTTGGGGCGTGGAACCTCAGCCTCATGTCTATGGTGAGTGTCGCTACGGTTATTAGTTTTGAAAGTGTAGGAGCCATCTTAGTGGTTGCGTTGCTCGTTGCGCCCGCGGCCACTGCCTATTTAATTTCACAAAAGCTCAAGCCAATGATTCTGCTTGCAGCACTTTTCGGGCTTAGCGGAAGTTTGTTGGGGTATTTAATAAGTGCCAGATTTGATACGAGCATCGCAGGGGGTATCGCGACGATGCTAGGTGTCCAATTTGCCTTAATTTTAGCCATCACACAATTCACCCGAACATCATGAGTTGGCACTACAAAACCTTTGATCAGTTTACAGCCGCTGAGGTCTATGAGCTTTTGAGACTCCGAAGTGCCGTTTTTGTGGTCGAACAGGATTGCGTGTATCAGGATTTAGACAACCAAGACCAAGCCGCTTTTCATGTGTATAAGACAGACGGCCGCCGGATTATTGCCTGTGCACGCGTTCTCGCGCCGGGTACGGCTTACGCGGAAGTATCCATTGGGCGAGTCATTGTGGATCTCGAATATCGTGGAGCGGAATTGGGCGTGGAGTTGATGCTTCGTTGTGAGGAGTGGATTTGGGATGCCTATCCAAAAAGCAAGGAGATCAAAATCATGGCGCAATGCTATTTAGAGCGTTGGTATGGCCGTCAAGGCTATGTGGGCCAAGGGGAAGAATTTCTTGAAGACGGTATCCCACACCGAATAATGTCTAAGACCATCGCATAATCATACAAACAAGTGATAAATGTCACAGTATAAGTTCTCAATAGGGGATAATTTAAAATCGTTAACTCATGAACGAAATCCCTTCTCTTTCTATAAAGAAGGGAAATAAATGTAATGATGTGCATATTTTGATGTGTTAGTTGGAAAGCTCCAGGCCACGTGCTTGGGGCTTTTTTTATGCGTAAATTCGTGCATATGAAAGAACCCAATACCTCAGGAGCACTAAGCCTTAACAACACCTTGGTAGAGGTGGAGGGTTGGACCGCAGAATTTTATCAGCGTGTTTTTAATGAGGCCCTTGACCAGCAGCCTTACATCTTTGGCAGTTTAATGGACGTCGATGAAGGCGTGGATGAATTTACCCACAGCTGGATGCTGAAATCTGTGCTCGCACTCAAATGGGCCTTCCAGAAAATGGGATGGCGACAGACCATGTTAGGGGAGGAGAAGTGGCACCAATTATTAGAGTCCAAAATGGAGTCCTACGAGAACCACCAAGGGGACGAAGGATTAGCTCTAGAGGCCATCATCAAGGAGAACAGTTCGCCA
>DMQR01000075.1 GCA_003455605.1 Cryomorphaceae bacterium
GCCATTATGGATAAAACATCACACGTGATGCTAGTGGGCGAGGGTGCTCAGAAATGGGCCTTAGAAAACGGGTTTTCAAAAGTGGATTACCAGGTGCCGTTACCGCAGGTAAAGAAAGATTACGAAGAGTGGCTCATAAAGTCAGAATATAAAACTGGCGTCAACGTCGAAAATCATGATACCATTGGAATGCTGGCCCTGGATGCCAGTGGAAGAATGGCTGGTGCTTGCACCTCTTCTGGCATGGCCTATAAGATCAGAGGTCGTGTAGGTGATAGTCCCATCATTGGTGCAGGGCTGTTTATTGATGGTGATGTAGGCGGCGCAACGGCAACCGGTGTTGGAGAGGCAATGATTAGAACAGCTGGTGCTTCTGCAGTGGTGGAATCCATGCGCCTAGGGGCATCGCCTGAAGAGGCTTGCTACGACATCGTGCAACGAATATTGAAAAAGCATCCGGGCGTGGAAGGCATGCAGGTTGGCTTTTTGGCGATGAACGTGCAAGGTGAATACGGTGGATACAGTGTCTACAACGGATTCAATTATGCGCTGCGTACCGAGGACCGCAATGAGATGGTGGATGCCAAATACATTAGAATATGGGAGTAAAAAAGAGGGATGTTCAACGTCGTTGGTGGCCTGTAGTCATTGGAGTAATTGTTATTAGCGTTGTTGGAAGACTTTGGTTGACCAACATTGATTTTAATGATTGTCAGCTGCATTGGGTAGATGTTCACGGGGTCATTCCTGCAGTTTCGTCGTGTAGTTTAAACGATAGCGTTGGGTCCAATTATTTATCACCACATCAAAGTGATTGGGAAATGGAGTTTGACTCTACGTTGGCTTCAGAGCAGTATCGCATTCTATCTGATGATAATGGCATTCACATCGCTTATGGTCCTAATGGTGATTATCGCGCTAGAGCGACATTACGTCAATTAACTCATCTAACTACAGAAGGAGCGAAACTACCTTACGGTGTTATCGAAGACTGTCCGGCATTCCGTCATCGCGGTGTGCTTATGGACGTGTGTCGTCATTTTTTTACGGTCGCTGAGGTCAAGCGCCAATTGGACATCATGGCATTGTACAAATTTAATGTGCTGCACTGGCATTTAACCGAAGACCAAGGGTGGCGTATAGCAATGGATGCCTATTCAAAATTGGCTGAAGTAGCTGCTTATAGATCGCACGGCGATAGCGTTTACGGTGGGTTTTACACACGAGAAGACTTGGAAGAAGTGGTGGCCTATGCAGCCGGTTATGGCATTGAGGTTATACCAGAAATAGAATTACCCGGACACAGTCAGGCAGCTTTAGCAGCCTATCCTCATTTGGGCTGTACTGGGGAGCCAGTAGCGGTGCCTACTGAATGGGGCGTTTTCAAAGACATCTATTGTGCAGGAAATGAGCAGACCTTCGAATTTTTGGACGATGTGCTCGATTATGTCTGTGAAATCTTCCCTTCAAAATACATACACATTGGCGGGGATGAAGCACCGAAGTACCGTTGGGAGCATTGTCCTAAATGTCAGCAGCGCATGAAAGAGGAAGGCTTGCCAAACGAGGAGGCCTTGCAGGGTTGGTTCAATACAAGAATTGAAAATTATCTGGCAGCCAAGGGCAAGCAGATCATTGGTTGGGATGAAATCTTGGAGGGCGGTTTGAGCCCGAACGCAACCGTTCAGAGTTGGCGCGGATTTGAAGGTGCGCAGTGCGCCGCAGAGCAAGGCCACGATGCCATTGTTAGCCCTACCTCACATGCCTATTTTGACTATCCGGTGAGCAGCATTGATGTGCCGAAGGTCTATGACTTCAACCTATATCCCCCAAATTTGGATCGATTCACCTACGGTCATCACATCATTGGTGGCGAGTGCAACCTTTGGTCGGAACGCATTCCAAATACAGAGACCCTCGACCGAAGATTTTTACCTCGCGGCATAGCGATGTCCGAAGTCTTGTGGTCAAATCCTGCAGAGCGCGATTACGATGCGTTTTGGGAGCGATTGCAAGGGCACTACAGTTTGTTGGATGTACTTGGGTACGGATATGATGTGGAGCAGATACCCGTGAAATTGGGTACTAAAAATGATTCCTTTAAAGAGGAGCTGAAGGTCATTGTTACTACGGAGCCGGCTTTTGCGAATCTGGAACTAGCTGTTGAGGCGCCTACAGGCATGACCATGGGCAGCGCAACTACCTTTACTGAGCGCGGGGTGCACCAAATTAAAGTGCAGCCTAATCGCGGCGGGCACGCCATGGGCAAGGTGCTGAACTACGAATTTGCGGTCCATGAGGGCTTGATGACGCACAGTTGTTTGACCAGTCCTCCAACCGAGCCTTATACGGGTACGAAGGATATTCCACTGGTTGATGGGGTGTTGGGATCGGAGAATTATAGAGATGGAAATTGGGTAGGTTATTTTAATCCCGATTATTTCAGTGGTCACTTTGGCTGGGATCAACCCTACGCCATTGATTCCATCAAGATTAACTTCCTGCAAAGCAGATTGAGCTGGATCCTCATTCCCGAAAAGGTGATTACAGACGTGTACGAAAGTGAGGATCAGATTAGCCGCTATGAATGGGATCGCACGAGCTCCACATCTGAGGAAGGCATCTTCATTGAAACCATGGTCTTGGCTCCTGAAGGAGGATTCCCTGCGACCCAAAACATTGACCTTATGATTCCAAACACCGAGGTATTGCCAGATAATCACCCCTCTGCGGGCGAACGTGTGTGGCATTTCTTGGACGAAGTACAGATTTATGGGCGACCACTTTGAAATAGAGATAGCTATTGAGGAGCCTGGCCACGCGGCGCCGCTCATCGATTTAGGCGTACACCGCATCGAGCTGTGTAGCAATTTGGTGGAAGGTGGATTGACGCCCTCGGCGGCCCAGATTGAGATGGCGGTGGATATCAGTGACTTGCCCGTTTATGTGATGCTCAGGCCTCGCGCCGGGGACTTTACCTATAACCGATTGGAGAAGCATATTATGCTCGAAGAACTGAAGATTCTTAGCGATTACGGAGCATCGGGGATTGTTTTTGGCGCCTTGGATGGCGGTCGTAACATTGATGTGGATTTTGTGGAGCTGGTGGCCCAATTCTCTCATGATTACGGCCTCGCCATGACCTTCCACCGCGCTTTTGATACCTGTGCACGGCCAAAAAAGGCGATGGAGCTGTTGGTGGAATTTGGCGTAGAGCGAATCTTGACTAGTGGTTTTGCACCTACCGTGGCTGATGGACTACCCGCGATCAAGGACCTTTGTGATCAAGCGGCGGGGCGGATTCATATCCAGGCCGGTTCGGGCGTCAGTGCGGCCGTAGTCGATGACCTTTGGGCGGCGGGCATTCGTTCCTATCATTGTACGGCGAGAACAAAAATTGCGGCACGCGAAGGAAGCGTGGAAGAGCGGCTTGGCTTTGGTGATTATTGGTCTCTGGATACCAAGAAAATTGAAAATCTCAATAGTGCACTCTGGTGCAAATTGTTATAAAAAAAGCCCGCTCGAAGCGGGCTTTTATGTATTTGTTCAGTCGAGATTATTTACCCCAACGTTGGATTTGTGCAATTTCGAAGTTGAGTGGTATGGGGAATCCTGGAATGGTTATACTCAACGCTGTATCCACACGAAATGTAAGCGCATCTTGCTCTAACTTCTTGATAACAAAATCAATATTTGCAGTGCTGCCACCTGCTCCCGGAATACCTAAACCTAAATCAATATTCTTTAAAACAAGAATAGTGTCATTTCGAATGGCCCATCCTATAGAATCTAATCGTGTTCCGGCCGAATCAATTGTTAAACCGCCGTTATCCATAAAGTTGGCTTCCATCATCGTAGCACTTTCAGTGCTGGATGAATCCAAGAATGGAAGTGCTCGAATAACCACTTCTTGATTTATACCCGTCCAAACACCTGTAATTTTGAATTCGGTGCTTCTGTTTTCCCATTTAGTACATGAGACCAACAGCGCTGCTGTTGTGACGAAGAGAGCAATTTTTTTCATTTTCGTTTCTTTTTAGGTATAACAAAGATGTTAATATTTATGCCAGCTTCGACAAAGCATCTTCTTTATCTAGAGTAAGTTGCATCTTTAGGGTATCAAGGCCATTGAAGTTCATGACATCTCTGAGACGATGACCCACAGCAAAATGAAGATGTTTTCCATAGAGATCACCTTCAAAATCGAGCAGGTGAATTTCTACCGTACGTTTATTGATTCCCACGGTTGGGCGTCGGCCGATGTTGGCCATGGCCTTGTGGTGCTCGCCGTTCAAGCGTACATAACCTGCATACACCCCGTCGGCGGGAATGAGCTTGTGTTGGAAGTTGATGTCGAGGTTGGCTGTGGGGAAGCCAATCGAGCGGCCGATTTGATCTCCTTTGATTACTTTTCCTCCGATGATATAGGGATGGCCTAAATAGGTGGTGGCTAATTCTACATTACCTTCGGTCAAAGCTGTACGGATTTTAGTACTGCTGATGTTGACTGCATCTATATCGAGGGCCGGAATTTCCTCCACTTCAAAGCCGTAAATAGGTCCAAATTCTTTCAAATGGTCGAAGCTGCCTTCGCGATTGCGACCGAAGTGGTGGTCGTAACCAATGACTAATTGTTTTACGCCAATCTGGTTAACCAAAATCTCACGCACAAATTCCAAAGAAGGCGTACGGGAGAATTCTTTGGTAAAGGGATGAATGATCAAATGATGGAGTCCGGTTTGTTCGAGAAGTCCAATTTTTTCCTCCAAGCTCGTCAGTAGTTTGAGCTCTGCATCTGGCTGTAGTACTAAGCGCGGGTGTGGAGAAAAGGTCAGGAGCACACTCTCGCCGCCGACCTTGTGCGCAGTTTGGACTAATTGGTTCAAAATCTTCTTGTGCCCTAAATGGACACCGTCAAAAGTACCCGTGGTGGCAACGGCACAGTTTATTGCATTAAATTCCGTGAGGGATTGGTATACTTTCAAATTGAGTTGTAATTTTCTGCAAATTACGAACTGTAAACCGCATTCTCTTGAAGAAAATTGATCCTTTCTACGCCCTCCAAGCCGGGTGGGTACGCTATAAAAACAACGCCGGCATGTATACGGCGTTCACGATTGTTTGGTTCATAGCAACGCTTCTAATCACCACAGTGGCTACGGGCATGGGTGGAATATTAACCCTTTTAGGTGAGCGCTTAGTGGCTCTGCTCATGGCTATCGTATTAGGTGCAGGAACTATTTTCCTGACAATGGGATTCTCTCATGTTGCCCGAAAAGATGAGCTGGGTACAGGTGTAGAGTTTGGTGATTTCTTTACTGCGTTACGCGTGAATCAGACGCAATTGTTCGGTGTGGTGGTGATTACCTCGATTTTAGGCCAGTTGGGTACATTTTTTATGCCTGAAGGATTCGCTACCTTGTCTACCGGCCAATTTGACTTTTCGAATCTGGACGAGCTTCAGATGATGGTCGAGGACATGCAAGAGGTATATATGGATAACATGGGGGTTATTATGTTAGCGACTCTTATTCAAATCGTTTTTGGCGTTGGATTCATGTTTTCCACTTATCGTGCATCACTGGAAGGGGAAGGACCGATGGAAGCATTGAAGTGGAGTTTTCCGCGCGCTTGGAGTAACTTCTTTCGCATTTTTGTCCTTGCCTTGATGACAGGTATTATCGCCATTATTTTAGGTGTTCTCACCCTCTTTATCGGTTTCTTGGTAATCATCCCATGGATGATACTCGTACAATTTGAGATGTATGATCAAATATGTGATAAGCCCGAAGGCCTAGATCCGGTCGTTGAGCAATTTGATTACGATAACTAGCGAGTGAAGTCCTGATTAAGACTTCTTTTGGATGAGAATATCTCTTTTCCGAGAGTGCTTGGGGCTTCACTATCTCACTCTCATTAAAGTGGCAAATTCTGGACTGCTAATTTTTACTGGCGTAAAAGGTTGGCGGACCTCTTTGGGTTTGCATTCAGGCAAACCCCTATATACTGCGTATGGCGGGGCTTTTTGTCTCCACCTCTAACTAAAGTAATGTTTGTTCAGTGTGGAAATAAAAAATCCCGACCAGTTCTGGTCGGGATTTATCTGTGCGGATGAAAGGACTCGAACCTTCACGCCGAAGCACTAGTGCCTAAAACTAGCGTGTCTACCAATTTCACCACATCCGCAGTAATTGGGAGGGCAAATATATAGAGAAAATTAGTTTGACGATAAAAAAGAATTGGCCCCAGTAAAAATTAACTTTGCTACAAATCATTGGTCCCATGGCGACATTTAATCTAGACGACATAACTACCAAAGAACGCCACACGAAACTGCTTGGGGCGATAGGGCCTCGACCTATTGCTTTGGTAAGTACAGTGGATAAGTATGGCAACAATAATTTGAGTCCATTTAGCTTCTTCAATATTTTCTCTTCGAATCCTCCGGTGGTGATTTTTTCGCCAGCGAGACGCGTGAGAGATAATACGACAAAGGACACACTACACAACTGTATAGTGCAAAAGGAGTGTGTGGTGAATATGGTTAGTTACGATGTGGCACAGCAGGTTAACTTGAGCTCTGCGGAATATGATTCTTCGGTGGACGAGTTTGTAAAGAGCGGTTTAACGCCGGTTGATTCGGAAGTGGTGCAAGCGAAGCGGGTGAAGGAAAGCCCGGTGAGCTTGGAATGTGAGGTTCGCGACATCTTCCATTTGGGAGAGGAAGGCGGTGCCGGGAATTTGGTAATGTGTTTAATCAAACGTATTCACATTACGGACCGAGTATTGGCGGAAGACGGTGGTATCGACCAAGAAGAAATAGATTTGGTGGGACGCATGGGTCGTCATTGGTGGGTGCGTGCCTCAGGGGATGCGCTGTTTAAGCTGAGCCCTCCACCAGTAGGTATTGGGGTAGATGAGATTCCAGATGTTATTCGTCGCTCGACTATTTTGACGGGGAATAATTTGGGTCAATTAGGTGCTGTAACAGTTCTCCCAACCGATGCCGAAATAGAAGGCATGAAAAATGACTTTGATGTGCGACGTATATTGCAAAACTTTCCAGACGGCATTGAGTTGCGCGAGCAGTTACACGGAATGGCAAAAGAATTGTTAGACAACGACCAGGTGCACGAAGCTTGGAAAGTATTATTAATAGATAAATCGGCCCGTTAACAGGGTAAATCCATGCAAATAGAAGCCAGAATCCAAAAGATTATGGACGAACAGGTCATCTCTGATCGTTTCAGAAAACGTGAATTCGTAGTTCAAACCAAAGAGCAATACCCCCAAACCTTGTGTTTTGAATTCACCCAAGACAAAACGTCCATTTTGAATAACTTCCAAGTAGGTCAAGAAGTGAATGTAGAATTTAATATTCGCGGACGCGAGTGGACGCCTCCTCAAGGCGGCGATACCCGTTACTACACTACATTACAGGCTTGGCGCATGAATGCAGTTGAAGGTGCTGGTCCAGGACCTTCTGATTTACCGCCACAAGGCCAGCCGTTTGAAGCGCCATCAGGAGGTTCTGATACACTAGACGATGATCTACCATTCTAAATAGTTTTAGATGAATAATATCAACAGCCCGCTATATTTTATTGGCCAAGGGGATTGGGAAATTCCAAACCCCAATGATGTGGCTAATGAAGAAGGTCTGATTGCGCTGTCTTGGGAGCTTTACCCAGAAATGTACGAACGCCTATATCCGAAAGGTATTTTTCCTTGGTTTGATCAGGATGGGGTGGTCTTTTGGTTCTCGCCTCCGGTGCGCAGTATCACGCCTACAGATTCGGTTGTGGTGGCCAAGAGTATGCGTCCGTATATCAACAAAAGCGATTGGCGCTTCTCGGTCAATACTGCCTTTGGAAAGGTGCTCGAGGGCTGCAGTACGATGCCGCGTCCGGGTCAAGCAGGTACTTGGATTTCCGAGATGTTCCTAGATAATTTTGTAGCCATGCACCACCAGGGGTATGCCCATAGTTTTGAGGTTTGG
>DMQR01000078.1 GCA_003455605.1 Cryomorphaceae bacterium
GCCGCCGGCAATATTTCTGTCGCGATATCATACCCTTTTTGAACCAGCAGATCCTTCAACATCTGCGCGGTTTCAAGTTGGGCTTCGTTTTGGAAGAATACAGCACTGCGGTATTGCGGCCCTAAATCCGGACCTTGGCCGTTACGCTGCGTTGGGTCGTGCGTTTCAAAGAATACTCGGGCCAATTCCTCAAAGCTTACCTGAGCCGGGTCAAAGACCACGTGCACGGCTTCATAGTGACCAGTGCGTTTGGTGCACACCTCGCGGTACGATGGGTTCTTCACAAAGCCCCCGGTATATCCACACGTGGTGGCGATTACACCTGGTAATTTTTGTAAGTAGAATTCGGTCCCCCAAAAACAACCTGAGGCCAATACAGCCACTTCCTGGCCTGCTTCAGCCGAGGGAATGGTCGCCATAGCATATGGATCTGACATTTTCGATTTTGTTTGTGCATTACAGCTCGACAGTCCTACGACGACAAGCAATAAAAGTTTCCAATTCATAGTAGTATTAACGCAAAAATTGGACCTATTGTTTCTTAAAAACTGCTTACCCGATAAAGCCTTTTGCCATCAGAACTTCCGCAATTTGAACGGTGTTGGTCGCCGCGCCTTTACGAAGGTTATCGCTCACAACCCACATGTTGAGGGCGCGCTCTGTGGTGAAGTCGCGACGTAATCGGCCAACAAAAACATCGTCCTTGCCCTCCGCCATCAAAGGCATGGGGTAGGTGTTGAATTCCGGGCGGTCCTGCAGGGTCACTCCTGGCGTCTCGCTCAAAATCTTGCGTACTTCCTCCAAGGTAAAATCGCGCTCAAACTCCACATTCACACTCTCGCTGTGGCCGCCCTGAACGGGAATACGAACGGCAGTAGCCGCCAGCTTAATGCCCTCATCGCCAATGATTTTAACGGTTTCGTGGGTCATTTTCATCTCCTCCTTGGTGTAATCATTATCCAAGAACACATCGCAATGTGGGATACAATTGCGGTCGATCTTGTACGGGTAAACCATCTGAGAATCCTCGCCCTTGCGCTCGCACTCGAGCTGATCTACCGCTGCTTTCCCAGTCCCAGTAACGCTTTGGTAAGTACTCACAATCACACGTTTCGTACCAAAGGCTTGGTGAAGGGGGTTGAGGGCAATGACTAATTGAATCGTAGAACAGTTCGGATTTGCGATGATCATATCGCCCTCTTCAAGGACATCAGCATTGATTTCTGGTACGACCAATTTCTTGTCCGCATCCATACGCCAAGCACTAGAGTTGTCTACCACGCGTGTACCCGCAGCAGCAAATTTTGGGGCCCACTCCAACGAAGCAGCGCCACCCGCCGAAAACAGGGCCACGTCTGGGACGGCAGCCAAGGCATCGGCCAAGCTCACGACGGTCCAATTCTGTCCCCCAAAGGCAACTTTCTTACCTACGCTACGCTCCGAGGCTACGGGAATTAATTCCGTAATCGGGAAACTACGTTCCGCCAATACTTTCAAAATGATCTGGCCCACCATTCCAGTAGCACCAACAACCGAGACTCTCATAAAATGTCTTAACTTAAATATAACCCTACAAAACTAATTCTAATCCGCCTTATGAACTGCAGCGGGACCTGAAGAAATCTTGAACACTTCGGCTCAGGTAGACCTCGTAAGATGCGAAATCCTCAAAAGGGTGGCAGCAAGGCGTGTTAATGATGAAGAAAGATGAGGGTTGGCACCTGTATATTATATGCCTTACCTAACCACTAATCATAAGGTCTTATTCCAAAGAAAGGGCGTAACTTGGTACAAATTCTTAAGCGCAGATTTGCTATGAAATTCGGTGTCATCACCTTCCCAGGGTCAAATTGTGACCAAGACATGATTTACGTATTGGAAACCATCATGGGTTACGAAACTGTGAACCTATGGCACAAAGACACCGACCTGCAAGGTGTGGACTGTGTGGTTCTTCCTGGAGGGTTCTCTTATGGAGATTATTTACGGAGCGGTGCCATCGCGAAGATGAGCCCTATTATGAAGAGCGTCATCGAATTCGCCACTAATGGCGGTTACGTATTGGGCGTTTGTAACGGCTTCCAAATTCTAACGGAAAGTGGATTATTGCCAGGAGCTTTGCGCCACAATATCAGCCACAAATTCGTCTGTAAGAATGTATTCATTAAGCCTGTATCCAAGACTGCAGGGATAAGTGCAAATTTAGAACATAGCAAAGTATACAAAATTCCTATTGCACACGGTGAAGGAAACTACTATTGTTCAGCAGAGTCCCTAGCAGAGCTCAAAACGAACGATCAAATCATCTTCCAGTACTGTACGGAAAATGGTGAAGTCACCGATGCGGTGAATCCTAATGGTAGTTTGGAGAACATTGCCGGGGTATGTAACGCAGGTAAAAATGTCTTTGGAATGATGCCACACCCCGAACGTGCTGCTGATGAAGAACTCAATAATCAAGACGGTCTCGCTTTGTTTAAGAGCATGATCGCGCATATGGAATTGGTATAAATTCCAATACTCTGAAACTAAAAAACCCGAGCGCCTCGCGCCCGGGTTTTTT
>DMQR01000092.1:0-239 GCA_003455605.1 Cryomorphaceae bacterium
GTGGCGGGTTTTTTTTGCCCTAATAAAGCGTAAATTTGTACCTACAACACGCACAATGAAGAAGACAGCACTAATAGTCCTCGATGGATGGGGACGCGCCGAAAAACCCGAGGTTAGCGCAATCGACAAGGCCCACACTCCTTTTATAGATAGTCTTTATAAAAATTACCCACAAACCTGGATTAAAACCAGTGGTCTGGATGTAGGACTACCTGAAGGTCAAATGGGAAATTCTGAAG
>DMQR01000092.1:557-2213 GCA_003455605.1 Cryomorphaceae bacterium
TCAAATGGGAAATTCTGAAGTAGGTCATATGAACCTCGGTGCGGGTCGCGTGGTGTATCAAGATTTGGTGAAAATCAATTTGGCCGCTGAAAATGGGGATTTCGCAAAAGATGCTACCTTCCAAGAAGCACTTATTCATGCCAAGGCCAATAATAGCAAGATTCACTTGCTTGGGTTAGTCAGTGATGGCGGTGTTCATGCCCATCTAAACCACGTCAAGGCCTTGTGCAGTTGGTTGTTTGCCGAAGCATTCGAGAACGTTTATGTACATGCCTTTACCGACGGACGCGATTGCGATCCACAAAGCGGTTTAGGATTCTTGAAAGATTTAACCGACCACATGGCCCAAACTACAGGAACCTTGGCCACTTTTGTAGGGCGTTATTATGCTATGGACCGCGACCAACGTTGGGAGCGTATCTCAAAGGCTTACCATTGTATGGTCAACAGCGAAGGTACTACGACATTAGACCCACTCGCGGCCATTCAAGCTAGTTACGATGCAGGTATTACAGATGAATTCATAGAGCCACACGTATGTGTGAATAACCATGATCAGCCCATAGCTAAAATTGAGGCGAATGATGTGATCATAATGTTCAATTTCCGCACTGATCGCGGTCGCGAAATTACCCAAGCCCTGAGCCAGCAGGATTTCCATGAGCTGAATATGTACGCCCTGCCCCTGCACTATGTGACAATGACCAGCTACGACGAGACCTTTAAAAATGTAAACGTCGTATTCAGCAAGGATAATTTGGTGAATACCATCGGCGAAGTCCTTGAAGCCGCAGGAAAGACTCAGATTCGTATTGCTGAAACCGAAAAATACCCACACGTAACATTCTTCTTCTCTGGCGGTCGTGAAAAACGCTTTGAAGGCGAAAGCAGATTCCTTTGCCCTTCTCCTAAGGTGGCAACCTACGACTTACAGCCTGAAATGAGCGCTGGGGATGTCCGCGATACCATTATACCAAAATTACAAGAAGGTGCGACGGACTTCATCTGTTTGAACTTCGCAAACCCTGATATGGTAGGTCATACCGGAGTGATGGAAGCCACAATAAAAGCTTGTGAAATGGTGGATTCTTGCCTCCAATCTGTGGTTGAAGCTGGTTTAGAGTCGGATTATCAGTTCATGATCTTGGCCGATCACGGAAACGCCGATTGTATGGTGAACGAAGATGGCTCGCCAAACACGGCTCACACAACAACTGTAGTTCCTTGCTTCTTGGTCGGCAGCAGTGCCGAAGAATTCACCTTGAACGAAGGACTTTTGGGCGATATTGCACCTACAATATTGGCCTTAATGGGCATTACCCAGCCAGCAGAAATGACCGGTTTGAACTTATTGAATCCAAAAGGATGATCAAATACAAAAGTGCGGAAGAAATTGAATTGATGCGTGAAAGCGCTCAACTTGTTTCAAAAACTCTTGGGTTATTAGCAAAAGAAATTAAGCCCGGAATAACAACTCTATATCTAGATAAAATTGCAGAGGAATTTATAAGAGATAATGATGCTGAACCTGGATTTCTGGGAATGTATGATTTTCCAAACACATTATGTGTAAGTCCAAATTATGAGGTTGTTCATGGTATCCCTAATAAAAAACCATTACAGGATGGTGACATAATTTCGATTGATTGTGGTGTG
>DMQR01000092.1:2290-2514 GCA_003455605.1 Cryomorphaceae bacterium
AATTGATGCGTGAAAGCGCACAATTGGTCAGTAAGACCTTAGGGATACTTGCACCCCTATTGGTCCCTGGAGCCATTCCGCTGGACCTTGATAAGAAAGCAGAGGAATTCATTCGCGATCACGGCGGTATCCCAGGATTCTTGGGCATGTACGACTTCCCCAACACCCTCTGTATGTCTCCAAATGCCCAAGTCGTGCATGGTATTCCCGGTACGACTCCCTTA
>DMQR01000092.1:2857-3538 GCA_003455605.1 Cryomorphaceae bacterium
AAGAAGGAGATATTGTATCTGTTGACTGCGGAGTGTTAATGAATGGATTCTATGGTGATCACGCTTACACCTTCCCTATCGGCGAAGTAGATGTCGATACAGCGCGCTTACTCGAGGATACCAAGGCTTCTTTATATGCAGGTATTCGCGAGGTTAAAGGCGGCAATCGTATTGGTGATATTGGCGCAGCCATTCAAGAATATACGGAGAGTAGAGGCTACGGAGTTGTTCGCGAACTCGTTGGCCACGGACTTGGAAAGCAAATGCACGAGGAGCCACAAGTACCCAATTACGGTAAACGCGGTCGTGGAAAGAAAATTCAAGACGGACTGGTAATCGCCATCGAGCCCATGATTAACCTTGGCACCCAACGAATCAAGCAACTCCCAGACGGATGGACGATCCTTACCGCAGACGGAAAAAATAGTGCCCACTTCGAACACGATGTAGCGGTGGTTAATGGCCAACCTGAAATCCTCAGTACCTTCCAATATATTTATGATGCCTTAGACATTGAACCGGCCGAATACGAAAAACTATGATCTCACGTATAATAAAATGGGCCTTAGCCAAAGTCCCTCGTCCCCTACTTATTAGACTGAGCTATTTGGTGCAATGGGCGGCACCGGTCATTTTTAAAGGCGACAAATTCGTAGACCCTATCGACGGACGTGGCTACAG
>DMQR01000136.1 GCA_003455605.1 Cryomorphaceae bacterium
GCCCCATCACTCTTGCCAAGGTTCATTCCTGAGTTCTCACACAAGTATCCGGATATCAAACTAAAGATTGAGGAACTCAAGACCGACGACATGATCGAAGCCCTTAGGCAAGACCGCATAGATTTAGGCATCGCTGCAACGCCCCTCAGTGAGAAAGGCATCGAGGAATTGCCATTGTACTATGAGCCTTTCATGGCTTTCGTACCTGAATATCATTCGATGATTAACGACGAATTCCTATTGGCTTCGGAGCTCAATGCAAATAACATGTTACTGCTGAATGAGGGGCACTGCTTTCGAAGCAGTGTTTTGAAGATTTGCCAAACAGAACTGCAGCAAGACCAACGCATCAATATGGAAAGCGGAAACTTCGTCACCTTGGTTAAGCTCGCCCATCGTGGTTTAGGCATGACCTTACTCCCATACTTAAATACCTTGGATTTAGCAGCGAAGTACAAGAAGGGTATTAAACCCATTGCAGAACCAACACCAACTCGGGAAATCAGTATGCTCTATACTAGAACACAACTAAAACAAGAGTGGATTCATGCCATGGCAGCTGTTATTCAAAGTACGTTGCCGGAGAAGTTGCTAGAGAAATCGGACCATATTATCAGTCCGTGATGCCCACGACCTGTAAAAGGAGTACAATCAGTGCAATAGCCAATAAGTTCATTACTATCCCGCGGTACACCATGTATGAAATGGTCAATTTTCCCGTACTGAAGACAATGGCGTTGGGAGGAGTAGCCATAGGCAGCATGAACGCACAACTAGCTCCTAAAACTAAGGGTAAACTTAGAACATCCATCGGTATACCAATGGCTAGACTGAGGCTAAGCAGCAGCGGCAAGAGGGCACTCACTAAGGCCATATTGCTTAATAATTCTGTGGCGAATACACCTATTATGGCGACGACGAGAAGCCAAACCCATTGAGGTAATTGGCCCAAGTTCTCTAACCTTATGCTCATCAATTCAAACCATTGACTTCCTTGCAAGATTCCGGCAAGGGCAAGGCCTCCACCGAATAGAATCAAAATACCCCAAGGCAAATTTTTGGTATCCTCCCAATCCAGAATGTTGCCCTTATTTCCGTCGCGAAGGGCAAATAACATCACGGCACTAGCCAATGCTATAGCAGTATCTGACCATTGAATCATAGGAATCCATTGCGCCAAGTATGGACGTAAAATCCACAAGGTTGCAGTGAAGGTGAACACTACAGCTACGCGGTTTTGAACGGGTGTCAATCCTCCCAAGGAATTCCATTCTTGCGCAATCCATCGAGCGGTATTCTCCTCTTCCTTAACGTTCAATACGTCCTTCGGCAGGCCTCGCGTAATGATCCAAAAGGCAGTAATTCCAAGGACCATAGTGGCGGTTAATCCCACAGGGAGCCATTCCATAAATCCGATGGGACGGTCCAATTGTTCCGACATAAAGGCCGCAAAAATCATATTCGGCGGAGTACCAATGATCGTGGCCGTGCCCCCAATATTCGCGGCCCAAGCCACACTGAGGAGCACCGGCCTTGATAACTTAGATTGTTTCTCCTCGTGCAATACCCCGAGTACGCTCGTAGCAATCGGTAACATCATTATCGCCGTAGCTGTGTTCGAAATCCACATAGACATAAAACCCGTGGCCAACATGAATCCAGCTATTAAGCCCGAATCCTTAGTACCTGTTCGCTTTAAAATCCATAAGGCAATGCGGTAATGCAGGGAAGACTTCTCTAAGGCCAGGGCAAGGACAAACCCACCAAAGAACAAGTAGACCAGCGGATGGGCATAATACCCTGCCAATTCCTTCGCCGTTCCCAGTTCCAATAAAGGAAAAAGCAGCAACGGCAGTAGCGCAGTGACCCCAAGGTGAACAGTTTCCGTTATCCACCATACCAGCATCCATGCCGCAATCCCCAATAGAACGAAATGGGATTGACCTTGTCCAGCAAGGCTGATAAGAAGAGCGAGCACGGGGCCCAGCCAACGGATAATGGATGTAAATTTGGTCATCTAATCTGCGAATATATGAAGCTCGTTTTTGCAACTCACAACCCTGGTAAATTAAAAGAAGTCCGCGAGATACTCGCGCCAAAATACGATGTCATCGGCCTTCATGATTTAAATGACCATGAAGATATCATTGAAGATGCCCCCACCCTCGAAGAAAACGCCATCATCAAAGCGCAGACCGTATGGCAACGCCACGGCTTGCCTTGTTTTTCCGACGACACTGGATTAGAGATTGATGCTTTGAATGGGGCTCCCGGAGTTAATAGCGCGCGTTATGCAGGGCCAGCCAAGGACCCTCAGGACAATATGGACAAGGTCTTACAGGAATTGGAAGGTATTAATGATCGCGGAGGGCAATTTCGCACTGCAGTTGCACTCCACTGGAACGGGGAGTACAAAATCTTCGAAGGAATTGTTCGTGGCAGCATTGCTACTAAGCGCAGGGGAGCCAATGGGTTTGGTTATGACCCCATCTTTATACCTGAAGGATTCCCTACCAGCTTCGCACAAATGGATGCAGCGGCAAAAAACGCGATCAGCCACCGAGGCCGAGCAATCAAAGCATTAGTTGATTTCCTAATCTCGCAAGATTAAGCGCCAAATTCTTCCGGACAGCTGAAGAAACTAAAGTGAACGTGCCCGTACTTGCGGTGACTAGTGAATCCAGGCAGATGGCTCAAATCCGTATCTGCGCTGTGCTCGATGATGGCTTCCCCGCCATCTTTCAAGAAGCCTTTTTGAATCAACGCTTCGGCGAGCGCTTCGTGCTTGTCCCAATTGTAAGGAGGATCTGCGAAGACAATATCATAGGACGTGGTCTTTTTTTGAACGAAGAGCCAGGCATCTAATTGGACTGGTTGAATACTTGCCCCTAAATCATCGGCCATCTCCCCAATAAAGCGCACACAGGCTTTGTTCAGATCGATACAAGTAATCTCCCCCGCTCCTCTCGATGCAAATTCGTAAGCGATATTCCCCGTGCCAGCGAACAAATCCAAAACACGCAAATCGTCAAAGAAAAATCTATTGTTGAGAATATTGAACAACCCCTCCTTAGCGAAGTCTGTCGTTGGTCTCGTTGGCAAGTTCTTAGGTGCGATAATTCGCTTCCCCTTCCATTTTCCGCTGACTATTCTCATAAACGCAATAGTGTCGCAAAGGCTAAGGCATCAAACTCGTTCATCGCAGAGCTAATTTTCGACCATTGCGTCGGCTTGAACAAACGTACCTTGCCAAAGTATGGCTGAGCGACATCCTTGTAAGCCGTTGCACTCAAACCGCTGAGCTCAATTATACAATCTGCACGATTCCAATCCAGTTGCTCCGTACAATTTCCCAAATGATACATTAGTTCACTGTCATTTGCGCAGGGAAAGCTATTGATGAGGGTCCAATTCCCTTTTCGACTAGCCATGATCTGTACTGCGTCGTTATAAATATGCGCCCAGATAGTTGGAGAATCCGTAGGATTTATTTGGTCCAATTGCAGCGCCCAATGATGACGACGCACCAACGAGCTGGTATTACTGAGTTTCAAATCTTCTTCAGGTAAGTAGGCAAAAACAGCAACCCCAAGGGATTCATTGACGTCCGAAAAATTTGCTTTGTATCCCAACATATCCTTTGTCCAATCCAAATCTTCGGGATCCGTCATTACTTGCGGGATCAGCACACTATGTGGGGCCTCTACGCCATAGATAACCTCGGCAAGCGGCTGAGGAAAAGAATCTATGAGGTCTTGAACAGGCTGGTCACTCCATTCTGCACGAGGCATATATCCAGCCATGTACAATTGACGGGTGGTTCGGTGACGTACCAAAAAAGAAAGTCCATCCTGCTGGTACAAGATGGACAATGTGCATTCATCCGCCTTCGCCGTTTCGAAGGCTGGATCGATGTTATTCTGCTTTACACTTAGTGTTTTCGTAGTTACCACTGATGGTCGGTTGTGTCAATGATCCGATGGTCCAAGACTCGTTCTTTACTTTGTAGAATGCATCTGGATATTCATCCGCAACGTCAGCAAATACAGTAATGAGAGGAGCGCTCACCTCAAAGGTAGCAACTTCTACTCCATTCTTTACAATCTTTCCTGCGTTCATTGAAAACAAGCTATCAGTTCCGGCAATGCGCAACAAAGTTGAAGCATCGAATCCTTCACCGAAAACCTGAGTCTTCACGGACTCTTGTCCCAACACACGTATGATAACGGAATCCTTATTCATATCCTTCTGATATACCTTGTCGTAGTACATGAAGCTGGTATCCTTTCGCTCAATGATACTTACTACACCTGTATCCACAAAATCTACCAACGTTTGTAGGTCGCTACAAAAGTTTCCGTTTTCACTTTTGTAGGTTAATTGTGCCTCGCGAAAATTCTCCAATTGTTGCGTAACCTCGCACAATCTCACATCATAGATGCGATTAAATTTAATAGGCTGCATGATGCTTGTGTAGATACGGTATGTCAGGAACACTGAAATTAATATGAGTGCTACCTTTATGTTGGTTTGTACCTTAGAATTCATGTGACTATTTTAAATTTAATGGTCCCAAAACTACAATATTTTTCCGTTGCTTGCACCCCAAAATACATATGCAGATCTAAAAGGCTTTTTTCCTTTTGAACCTACCGAAGATCAAGACGGTTTGCTGAGGAAATTAGCCGTATACCTAAGCATACGACGAGTCCTTCCGGAAGTGTTCATCATCAAAGGATATGCAGGTACAGGAAAGACCACCGTGATGCGCAGTGTAGTAGCAACGCACAAAAAACACAAACGCAAAATAGTATTAATGGCCCCAACTGGGCGCGCGGTTAAAGTCCTCTCTGGAGCTACAAGATCAAAAGCGCATACCATCCATCGCTCGTTGTACCGCCCTAGTGTAGGTAGTGGCGGAACAGCCACCTTCGTATTGGCCAATAACAATTTAAAGAATACTACCTTCATTATAGACGAAGCCGGCCTGGTAGGAACGACGACTGATTCCACCCTGGGCGGCAACGCCCTCATTGAAGACCTCATCACCTATGTCTTTGCAGACCCCTCTAACAACTTGATCCTTGTAGGCGACCCTGCACAGCTACCTCCTATCGGTCAGCCCCACAGCCCTGCACTTTTAACGGACTTCTTCATCAAAAATCTAGGCGTAAATGCTACTGGTCATACCTTGAGGCAAGTCGTTCGTCAGGCACTGGACAGTTATATTTTGAAAAATGCAACGGCCTTACGCAACAGAATTGAAGCAGATAGTTCCAACGACCCAATCATAGAGTCCGGGGAGGATTTAATTCGTGTTGAGGACGGCTACCAGCTCCAAGAGATTTTCGAAAAACTCTACCACAGCGACGGCAATAACAATACAATGGTCGTTCGCAGCAACAAAAAAGCCAACCAATACAACCAAGGAATACGTGCCCGTATCAAATTTCAAGAAAATCAGATTGCAGCTGGGGACCAATTCATGGTAGTCAAAAACAACTATTTCTGGCTCTCCGAAAAAAGCGCCATGGGATTCATTGCCAACGGTGAAATTGGCATCATCAAAAGTATACGCAACATTCACGAACGCTACGGCTTGACCTATTGC
>DMQR01000146.1 GCA_003455605.1 Cryomorphaceae bacterium
CCAGGTGCTGAGGATTTGGAAATCTGAAGATAATCGGACCAATTTTGGAATGGATCGCCTATCACCCGTCAAAAACCCATCCATTAAGTCCAAGTTTTCGTCACGCAAAATAACGCGCAATTCAATGCCCAAGGCCTCGGCCCATTTGGCAATGAAAGGCAGGTTGTGAGCCGCATCGCCACACCAAGTCTCGCTGAACACCAACCACTGCTCACCTCTGTGCATTCGGGTAGCAAGGGGTTGTAAAAACTCTTCTGTCGGGGTGTACATTTTCTCCCAGCGCTTCAAGCGCGCGGCACCCAGCTTGGTGTAATTCACGTAAGCTTCATTCTGGGAACCGGTAGTTTTACCCTCTTTGGCCAATTGTTTGTTGAGGGCAGTATATTCCGCATAGCTCATTCCCTCAGCCATTGCTTTGATAAGGAGCTCCTTACGTTGATTTGGGTCCATAGGTGAAAGGCTTGAATAGTTGCAGGGGGCGCTCGACGAACAAGAAGGTACCTGCACAAACAAGTACAGTCATGCCGAGGTAAATGAACCAAAGCGGACCACTAGGTATGGCCCAAGTCTTCACCCACATTAATACAGGGATATGGAATAGGTACATACTGAAGGAAACCTTCCCGACCCACCGCAAGGGCTTGAAAGAAAGCAGCAACGCCCACCATCCGGGACCAAAGGTAGCGGCGAGGGCGATGGACCAGAGGGCCGCTGCGGGTAAGAAGGTGGTGGTATTGGTGAAATCATCCACTTTCCACGACCAGAGGCTGAAGGCAATAATGACTGACCAGCCCAGCGAAGAGGCCGGTTTGAAGGTGCGGAGGGCATTCCAAAAATTAGGCATACATCGTTCCAATACCGCGACCAGCGTACCCATTAAGAAGATGTTTAGGTACAATAAGGTACTGGTATCTTCAGGCTGCCAGAGCACGGAATATTGATACACGCCTGCGAAGAGAACGGCAAAAGTGATGCCCATGGCCCAGAGGTTCCAGAGAAGGAGGCGGTGGAAGAAGTAGAGCAAAATGGGGCTGATGAGATAGTATTTGAATTCGACGGGGATGGACCAAAAGATGTGGTCGCCACGCTGGAGGGTAAGATGCTCCCATAATTGGCCCCAGCTGTGGATGACTACATTGAGACCTGCTACATTGGCTAATCGAAATACCACTAATGCGAGAAAGAAAAGCGGGAAGATGCGAAGGACGCGACGGCTGATATAATAAAGCCAGTAGTCCCACTCTGCCCTGCCTAGCTGGAACATTTTAATGATCTGACGATCGAGTAGGTAAGCACTGAGTACGAAGAAAAGGTATACGCCCAGCTTGCCGCGGATCATCATGCTGTCTGGACCGAAAGGGCCCAAGCCGTGATTTGCTCCATGGCCGAACACGACCATCAACACTGCCAAGCCACGCAGCCCGTCGAGGGGCTTGTGGTGGTCAGGATGGCTATCCCCAGCGAAGAAGGCGGCGGCCCAGTGCATTATTTCTTAAATTCTAAGAGGGTCTTACGGATGATGGCAATACATTCGTCGAGTTGTGCTTTGGTCATAACTAGTGGTGGAGCGAATCGGATGATATTGCCGTGAGTAGGCTTCGCCAAAAGACCGTTTTCTTTCAAGGCTATACAGATGTCCCAAGCCGTTGAGCTATCTGGCGTATCGTTGATAACCACAGCGTTGAGCAACCCTTTACCGCGCACGAGGGTGAGCAAATCGGATTCTGCAATCAAGTCGCGCATGGCAGCTCTAAATCGATCACCTAAGTGCAGTGCGTTATCGACTAGATTTTCTTCGACAATCACCTCTAAAGCGGCTTTCGCTACGTGACAGGCTAATGGATTTCCGCCAAATGTACTTCCGTGTTCTCCTGGTCCAATGCATAACATGACTTCATCGTCTGCGAGAACCGCAGAAACCGGAAAAACCCCACCTGATAGGGCCTTGCCGAGGACTAAAATGTCAGGGCGAGCGTCTTCGTAATCTGTGGCCAATAATTTACCAGTTCGTCCGATTCCTGTCTGCACCTCGTCAGCTATGAACAAGACGTTGTGCTTCGTGCAGAGTCTACGGACGCCAGCGAGATAACCTTGGTCCGGCACTACTACACCTGCTTCCCCTTGAATTGGCTCAACCATGAATGCGCAAACGTTTGGGTCAGTCAATTCTGCCTCAAGGGCTTCCAAATCGTTATATGGAATTAGACTATATCCGGGCATGTAAGGACCGAATCCTGAATATGACAAAGGGTCATCAGAACTGGAAATTGCAGCCAATGTGCGTCCCCAAAAATTTCCATTTGCAAAAATAATCCGGGCTTGGTTTTCTGGGATACCTTTTTTCATGTAACCCCATTTCCGGGCCAATTTATTGGATGTTTCACCTCCCTCGACTCCTGTATTCATAGGAAGGACCTTGTCGTATCCAAAGAGATTTGTGATGAATTTTTCATAAGGGCCTAAGGAACTATTGTAGAAGGCTCTGGACGTCAAGGTTAAGGTTTTTGCTTGTTCAGTGAGCGCACGAATTATGCGGGGGTGGCAATGGCCTTGGTTGACAGCCGAGTACGCGCTGAGGAAGTCGTAGTACTGCTTACCCTCGATGTCCCACACGTGCACCCCTTCGCCGCGATCTAAAACGACAGGTAGCGGGTGGTAATTGTGGGCGCCATACGTATCCTCAAGGTGCATTAAAGCTGTAGAATCCATGCTCGAAAATCTTATGATTAAATAAGTACAGCACAAATATAAGTGCGTTGAATCCTATTAACGTAGAAATTAATAACTTCAACAATTCAAATCACGAACAATTATGAAAAAACTATTACTTGTCCTTCTTTCGGTAGCCTTTGCTTTGACAGCTCAAGCACAATACTACCACCTTTCGGGTGCCACAGGCAACCCAAACAATATTAATCAAGAAGATTCAGAATACCCCGTCGGCGGGGGACTGCCGTCTACTTGGTCGTCTATTCTCAGTGCATCTCAGAGCGCAGGTACTTACACCTCGTCGCAAACCATTCCATTCAATTTCCTATTCAATGGTAATAGTGTTACAACTTACCGAGCTTCCAATACCGGTATACTGACATTCTCACAAGTTAGCAACCCGGCAAATAATAGTAGCGGCGGTGTGGTGTCATTGGCTAGTAACAATGTTCCTGATTCCTCTGTCTGTGTATTGGGGATTAATGGGAGCGGGACTAACGATCAAATCGCAACCGCTACCTTCGGAACTTCTCCAAATCGTCAGCATTGGATAATGTTTAGCTCGTTTAGTGGAACCGGCACAAGCGGCAGCCACTGGACTTATTGGTCAGTCGTTTTGGAAGAATCTACGAATAATATTTACATCGTTGACCAGCGTACCGCTGGCTTCACAGGTTCGCTAAATTTGGGAATACGAGTGAGTGGTACCGTCATAGACAGCTTGAATGGAGTAGCAAGCCAAAGTACTAATGCACCAGACCGTTCAGATAATACTCACTACACCTTTATTCAAGGAGTACAGCCAGATTACGAGATGGGCGGAGTAAGCTTTAATGTAAGCCCATACCTCGGATTGAATACGGCTCCTTACACTATCGAAGCTAACTTTGTAAACAATGGCGCACAAACTTTGAGCAGTGCAACTTTCAACTACACCATAGATGGCGGGACTCCAGTAACTACTACGTTGAGCAATCTAAATATTGCTAGTGGATCGACGGCAACCCTTTCTTCCGGGACAAATTGGAATCCATCTGCCACTGGCACTTATGAATTAAAAGCATGGTTGAGCAACCTCAATGGATCTAATATTGATCAAAACTCTGCCAATGATACTGTCTCATTAACCGTACAAGTGGTTCAAGCCTTAACACAGCGCTACCCATTATACGAGACCTTTACATCTTCAACTTGTGGGCCATGTACTCCTGCAAATACGACCATGGAAGGTATTTTTGCTAATAATCCTGGCGAACACAATTCAATCAAATACCAGATGAGTTGGCCTGGTAGCGGTGATCCATATTTCACATACGAAGGTGGTGATCGACGTACATTCTATGGCATCAACTCGGTTCCACGCGTTCAGATTGATGGTGGTTGGGACGGTAACGGAAATGCTCTAACTCAATCCGTTTATGATTACTATCAAAATCAACCTGCCTTCGTACAAATGACCGCGACTTGGTCTCGTTGGACTAAAACTATCGAAACTGATGTCACAATTACATCATTGGCAGATGTAACAAGTAACAACTTGAAACTTTTCGCTGCCATCTATTCGTTGCGCGATGTAGCCAACGTTGGGACCAATGGAGAGACAGAGTTCTTCCACGTAATGAAAAAATTGATGCCAAGCTCTTCAGGAGAAAGCCTAACTTCTTTAACTTCTGGTTCTACCATAACAAAACAGTTGAGCTACACCTTCAATGGTAATTATGTTTTGCCGCCAAACGCGCAGAGCCCAGTGAACTTGAGCAATAGTCATAC
>DMQR01000056.1 GCA_003455605.1 Cryomorphaceae bacterium
TCTGGTTTAGATATTGATGCACTTCGCATCGTCGCGAATGGCGTAAATAAGCTTCGCAGCAAAGACAACGCCGTCGTGGTCATCACACACTACCAACGTTTGCTCGACTACATCAAACCGGATTTCGTACACGTCCTCTATACAGGGAAAATAGTCAAGAGTGGCGGACCAGAATTGGCCCATGAGCTTGAAGAACGTGGATACGATTGGATCAAGGCAGAAAACGCATGACAGATTTAGCACAAAATTTACTCTCTTCCTTCCTCGTTGCTGAATCACAGCTTAACGGAAGCCGCAACCTCGGCGTCGTGTCTTTGCGAAAAAAGGCCATGGACCGCTTCGAAATACAAGGCTTCCCTACTACGAGAAACGAAGAGTGGAAATACACCAACCTAAAGCCGGTACTCAAGCAAGATTACCGCATCTTACTCAAAGGGGATGATGCCGTGTCTTTTGCGGACATCAAGAAATACCTCTTAAGCGACCTCGATACCTATAAGCTCGTCTTCATCAATGGCAAGTACAGCTCATGGTTGAGCGAAAGCACGCATCAAAGCTTTGATATCTGCACCTTCGCGGCGGCCTTGAACAAGTACCCAGATGTCATCGGTAACTACCTCGGGAAAGCCGCGCCAGAAGGCACCACCTTTGTAGACCTGAACACCGCCTTTGCAGATGATGGTGCCTTCGTACGTATCAAGTGTGATCAAACCGTAGACAAACCTATCGAGATCTTATACCTCACTACCGATGAAAACGGTCCGGCTTTTGCCCAAAACCGTAACCTCATCGTTGTGGAACAAAATGCCGAGGTACAAATCGTCGAGCGTCACCAAAACATTGGTACCCAGCCAAACTTCACAAATTTTGTCAGTGAAGTCTTTGCAGCTGTCGATGCTCGCATGAGTTACTACAAGGTGCAAAACGACACGCTCCACGCTTCCCTAGTCGACAACACTCACGTGGTGCAAGAGCGCGGCAGCAATGTGCATGTTGGGACATACAGCTTCGGAGGAAAATTAGTCCGAAATAACTTACACTTCTATGCCGACGGCGAAAATTCAGAGAGCCACATGGATGGGGTGACCATAATTAACGATGGTCAAACTGTCGATCACCATACATTAGTGGACCACAGAGAACCAAATTCTTACAGCCGCGAATTGTACAAAGGCATTTACCTTGGAAATAGCCATGGAGTGTTCAACGGTAAAGTGATGGTGCGTCAGAAGGCCCAAAAGACCAATGCCTTCCAGCAAAACGACAATATTTTGTTGAGTGAGCGTGCGAAGGTGGATACCAAACCTCAGCTCGAGATTTTTGCAGATGATGTGAAGTGTTCACATGGTTGTACTATTGGACAATTGGATAAAAACGCCCTATTCTACTTGCGATCGCGCGGTATTCCAAAGAAAGAGGCTGAAGGTTTGATGACCTATGCCTTTGCTTCGGACGCCTTGGAGTATGTGAAGATTCCACAACTCGAAAAACGCTTGAACCGCGTCATCGCTGATAAACTCGGCATCAACTTGGAATTCGCCCTTTAATGGCCTACGATATCGACTACATCCGATCCCAATTCCCCATCCTGGACCAACAAGTCCAAGGGCGACCCTTGGTGTATTTGGACAATGCTGCCACCACGCAGAAACCCGTTGCCGTAGTCGATGCCATCAGCAGTTATTACTATAACGATAATGCCAACGTGCACCGCGGCGTCCACACCCTTAGCCAGCGTGCGACGGACGCCATGGAAGGTGTACGAGATCAGGTGCGCGAACATATTGGTGCCCGCGAATCCGCAGAAATCATTTTTACACGGGGCATTACCGACAGCATCAACACCGTTGCTTTCGGCATGGGTGCCTTGATCAAACCGCACCAAAATGTAGTGATCACAGCCCTTGAGCACCACAGCAACATAGTGCCTTGGCAGATGTTATGTGAACGCACCGGGGCAACCTTGCGCTATATTCCTATCAATGAAAAAGGGGAACTCATTCTCCATTCATTGGAGGAAATCATCGATGAAAACACGGCCATGCTGGCCATCAATCACATCTCAAATTCACTAGGTACAGTCAACCCTGTGAGCACCACTTTAGCGCGCGCTAAGGCCGTCGGAGCTTGGACCCTAGTTGACGGTGCACAAACTGGTCCGCACGCCAAGGTGAATGTACAGGACTGGGATGTGGACTTTTTCACCCTGGCCTCACACAAGATGTACGGACCTACCGGATTGGGTGTCCTATACGGCAAACGCGAACGACTCGAAGCCCTCCCTCCCTACCAGGGCGGTGGTGAAATGATCGCCACAGTGACCTTAGAAAAGAGCACCTACGCAGAGATCCCGCACAAGTTTGAGGCGGGCACACCGCACATCGAAGGAGTCATCGGTTTCGGAGCAGCATTGAAATTCATGAACAGCATCGGTATCGAGGCCATCGCCCAACATGAAGCAGAGTTGCTCGACTATGCGACGGTTAGCTTAAGTAGCATTGAAGGTTTCAGAATCATCGGAACGGCAGACCACAAAGCGAGCGTGTTAAGTTTCCTTATCGACGGCACTCACCCGTACGATTTGGGTGTATTGCTCGATCAGCAAGGCATTGCAGTGCGCACTGGTCAGCACTGTACGCAGCCTATTATGGACCAATTCTGCATTCCAGGTACCGCTCGTGCTAGTTTTGCGATGTACAACACCAAAGAAGAAATCGACTTGTTCAAAGCCGCTTTAGAACGTGCCGTAAACATGTTACGATAACCCATTTCCTATGACCATAAGTGAAAAACAAGCCGCGTTAGTAGACGAGTTTGCCTTCTTCGATAATTGGATGGACAAGTACAACCACATCATCGAAATGGGAAAAAGCTTGAAGCCTCTCAGCGACGAAAACAAGCAGGAAGACCTCTTGGTGAAGGGCTGTCAAAGTAAGGTTTGGCTTAAAGCTGAGAAGCGAGGAGAGGCCGTAAAGTTTTGGGCCCATGCCGATGCCATCATCGCCAAGGGAATCGTAGCCATGCTCATCGATATTTTCGACGAGCAGCCGGCAGCAGAAATTGCCGAAGCCGAGCTCGGTTTCATCGAGGAAATAGGACTAAAAGATCATCTCAGCCCGACACGTGCGAACGGCTTGATGAGTATGATCAAACAAATGAAAATTTACGCCCTAGCATTTGCTTAGGTTTACATGAAATCATGAGTGAAGAATTGAGCAGAGCAGAGATGCAAAAGATCGGTGAGGAAGTCGTTGGCGTCCTTTGCACCATATTCGATCCAGAAATTCCAGTGGACATCTACCAGCTGGGGTTAATCTACGACGTCCAAGTAAGCACAGAACGCGACGTTCACATTCTGATGACCCTCACCTCCCCGAACTGCCCAGTGGCAGAGAGTCTTCCGCAAGAGGTGAAGGAAAAGTCCAGAGCATTGGATTCTGTTCGCGATGTCGAGGTGGAAATCACCTTCGATCCTCCATGGGATAAAGACATGATGAGCGAGGAAGCCAAACT
>DMQR01000097.1 GCA_003455605.1 Cryomorphaceae bacterium
CATCAACGCCTCCAAACGGCCTTGAGCAATTTCAGCTTGGTAAGGCGTATAGGCCGTGTACCATCCTGGGTTCTCTAAAATATTACGCTGGATTACACCTGGAAGTACGGTCGGGTGATATCCCATACCAATGTAGGTCGCGAATACGGTGTTCATCTGACCGAGCTCGCCAACATGCTGGGCAAACTCCGCCTCTGTCATCGCAGGTGCCAAAACCATTTCGCCCGTGAAACGAATGGCTTCAGGTACGGTTTGGTCGATAAGAGCGTCTAGTGATTCAGCCCCAATCGTCTGGAGCATTTCAGTGACTTCGAGTGGTTTAGGTCCGATGTGTCTGTAGGCAAAGGAATTGCGCTTCATGCTGTGTTGATATTAGATGGAGTAAAAGTACGGCAGACTGGCCGAACATAGCGTACATTTATGTTATCATAATGACACGAAATATCCACCCGGTTATAAACATTTTTTTAGGGCTCTTGAGGCCGTTCATCTATGCGAACTTTTGGGTCGCTGGGGCGGTTTGGGCGTTGACCCGACTCACCGAATTCCAATGGACTCAATGGCGACAAGCCGAGACTTTAGATAAGTATAGCTTTTTTGAGCTAAACCCATCCTTTGCTGGTTTAAACGCAGCAGGCACACTCATTGTTTATGGATTTGCCCGATTGTTTGATTCCCCCGGCGAAGATGGTTTACAAAGCAAAATCAGCCAATGGCGATTGGCTATGCCAAAAACCGCACAACTGAGTATGGGACTTGGTGTTGCCTATGTGGCCGTTTGGTGGGCACTTCATGGTTCGTGGAACCTCCTGTATTTATATGCCGGCGCCATCGCAGTGGCAGCCTTATATCCCCTGCCTTTTATCTTGAGAAAATCTGGTGGCGGGTTGCGCTCTATTCCGGGGCTAAAGCTCGTGTTCGTCGCGGCAGTGTGGGCCTATGTCACAGCCGTCATTCCAAGTGTAAGTGCAGGAACCTTTACCATTGGAGTATTCTTTGAACGCTTCTGGTGGACTGCAGCCCTGATCTTGCCTTTTGATGTTCGCGATATGATGGTAGATCAAGGCAGTATCCGCACCTTACCTCATATGATCGGTCCCAGAAACACGGTATGGCTGGCAAACCTGATGCTCTGGTTCAGCTTTTTTATTCAAATCCGATTATTTCAAATGTCCCTCGCCTACACCTTAGTGCTCTACCTCCTCTGCTCCTTTATCATTGTTCTGGCTAACCCAAAATTAGGCGACCTATACTACAGCCTACTTATTGAAGGACTCCCTTTCCTGCTGTTAGGACTATGGGTTCTAAGTCCCTACCTTTAAGGCACCCATAATATGACCATGAACGCACTCAGTAAAGCACACGCACAGGAACTCGATGCCAATGATTCATTGGCCCACTTCCGCAACGAATTTCATCTCCCCGAGATCGACGGTAAGCAAACGCTCTACTTCGCGGGCAACAGCTTGGGGCTGATGCCAAAATTGGCCGAAAAATACCTCGAAGAAGAGCTTGAGGATTGGAAAAACTGGGGCGTAGAAGGACATTTTCATGCCCGTCGCCCGTGGATGCCGTATCATGAATTCTTTGCGGAAAGCCTTTCAAAACTCGTGGGCGCCAAACCTGAAGAGGTCGTGGTCATGGGATCGCTGACCAACAACCTGCATTTGTTAATGGTGAGCTTCTTTCGACCGGAAGGGAAACGTACGAAGATTTTGTGTGAGGCGAAAGCTTTTCCGTCGGACCAATATGCCTTGGCTTCTCAACTGCGCTACCATGGGCTAGACCCAAAAGAACAGCTAATCGAGGTGGGACCGCGCGAGGGTGAACACCATATCCATAAGGAAGACTTCATGGCAGCCATTGATGCTCATGGGGAAGAAATCGCCATGATGATGATCGGTGGGGTAAATTACTACACCGGCCAAGTGATGGATATGAAACACCTCACCGCCTATGCGCATAACAAAGGCATTATAGTAGGTTGGGATTTGGCACACGGCATAGGAAATATAGACATCAAATTGCACGATTGGAATGTAGATTTTGCCGCGTGGTGCCACTACAAATACATCAACTCAGGTCCGGGGGCAACGGCTGGGTACTTTGTGCACGAACGCCACCACGGCAAGGCCGATATCCCTCGTTTCGAAGGATGGTGGGGACACGATAAGGAAACACGATTCGAAATGCCCGAAACCTTCAAGCCTATACCTACGGCAGAAGCGTGGCAACTTTCGAATGTACCGGTAATGGCGATGGCACCGCTTCGTGCGAGCCTAGATTTGTTTGATAAGGCAGGGGTTGAAAACCTCCGTGAAAAGAGTAAAAAACTGACGGCTTACTTGCAGGAAGTATTGGAGTTTGTGGCAGAAAAATCGGGCAGTAATTTTGAGATCATCACGCCACTTCAGCAGCGTGGCGCACAAATATCATTACTCGTTCACGGCTACGGAAGACCGCTATTTGACTATTTGATGGAGCACGGCGTAATTGCCGATTGGCGCGAACCTAATGTCATTCGCATGGCACCGGTTCCGCTCTACAATAACTTCGAGGACATTCGCGCCTTTGGTGAAATCTTGTTGAACTACATCAAAGCACAACAAGTATGAAAAAAGTTATTATCATCGGTGCCGGTTTGGCAGGATCTTACATGGCCTATGCCATGGGTAAAAAAGGCTATGAGGTTCAGGTTTTCGAAAAACGACCGGACCCGCGCAAATCCAGCTACGGCTCAGGAAGGTCTATCAACCTTGTCGTCAGCCATAGGGGCTGGACAGCATTGGCCTATACTGGAATAGAGGAAGAAATTCGTAAGATTGTGGTACCGGCATACGGCCGTCAAATCCACGACCTCGAGGGCAACGAGCACTACTTCGCCTACAACATTGATAACAAAGCCATTCACAGCATCAGCCGTGGGGAGTTCAACAAAACTTTGGTGGAATTGGCCGAAACGCTGCCGAATGTGAACATCACCTTTGACGCCTTCTGTGAACATGTGGACTTCAACACAGGGACCGTTCACATGAAGCAAAGCGAGCAGCTCAATACCTATTCAGCCGACCTTATCGTCGGCGCTGACGGATCAGGTTCTTCGGTGCGCGGCGCCTTGATGAAGCAACCGCGCTTTAATTACAGCCAACACTTCATCGATAGTGGGTACAAAGAAGTGCACATTCCTGCGGGGAAAGATGGAGCGCCTCAACTCAATATCGATGCGCTACACATATGGCCGCGTCGCGAATTTATGCTGATGGGGCTGGCCAATACAGACAACGGTTTCACCGGAACTGTTTTCGCGCCGTTCGACGGTGAATACGGATTGGACCACCTCAAAACGGGTGCAGACGGCCTGCGTTACTTCGAGAACTATTTCAAAGACGCCATCCCGCTTATACCAAATTTAGAGGAGCAGTGGGAAAGCAACCCTACTTCCGCCTTGGCGTGTATTCGTTGTGAGCCTTACCATTGGGGAACAAATACGATGCTCATTGGAGATGCCGCACATGCCACCGTTCCTTTCTATGGCGAAGGCATGAACGGATCGTTGGAAGATGTTCGCGTGTTCTTGGAACTGCTCGATGAGCACGGGGATTCCGATATGAAAAAAGTACTGGAGGTCTATACCCAGCAACGAGTACCGGCGGGCAATGCTTTGGTAGACCTAAGCTTGAGAAACTTCATTGAAATGCGCGACCTGGTGGCCGATCCAAGCTTCCAATTGCGCAAAAAAATAGAGCGTAAGGTGCAAGCCAATCATCCGGATAAATGGACGCCGCTCTACACCTTGGTGAAGTTCACCAACATCCCGTACCACGAAGCAAAAGCAGAAGGAGAGCGCCACGATCGAATCATGGAAGAAATTCTAGCCATAGAGGGTATCAAGGAGAATTGGGACAGCGACAAGGTAGAGCAAGAAGTGCTCCGATTGTTCGAATCTGTCCGTTAGAATCGAACGCCGCCGGTGTGAATCCACACCACTTTTCCTTGTAAGATTGTGCGTTGAAGGTATGCCCACACCTTCGCATTGTAGTTTGGATCCAGCGGTATTCCCGTTGTTTGCTCAAACTTCGTGGCCTCCTCGAGCAGGGAAGGCGACCATTTCCCAAAGCCGCCAAAATGAATTTCATCTTCCCAGTGAAGG
>DMQR01000202.1 GCA_003455605.1 Cryomorphaceae bacterium
TAGCGCAATCCTCGTAATTTGTAATCGCGGATGGATTCATAACGACCTGCCATAAAGGCACCTTTGGAGAAAGAGAGGTCGGCAATATCGTAGGCTGTTTTTCCTGCCAAAAGCATTTCAGGCAGCGCTTCATGTTCGATTTGGAGGCCTTGTTCTAACTCAAATAATCGGGTCAGTAGCATCGTGCCCACGCGGCCGGTGGAGAGTACGAAGATGGGCTCTGCCTCTGCCATGATTTCTTGCGGTAGTGTCTCACTATTTTCCAGGTGACCGTGAAGTTTAGCGCGGTGTTTGAGGTCGTTCCAATAGCGAACGTTGAACCCGAACCATTCCTTGATCAGTTTATCTTTTCTCATGATACGGGTAATTTTTGTTCAAGTAGTGATTTGAATTGCTCCCTGAATGCCTCGCTCGAATATGAACGAACATGCGTCTTCAACGCAGTACGAAGGTCTGCGATTTGCTCGGATTTTTCAAGTTTATGGACCAATTCCGGTATATCCGCCTCGCTCTCATAGCGCAGCTCTTCATAAGGCACCACTTCTCGCTGTCCCCCGCTATTGTGCACAATGGGCAGGCAACCGGCACCTATTCCCTGTACAGTGGTGATGCCAAAAGGCTCCTCTCGGAGGGAATGGATGAAGAAGGTGGCTGAAGTTAATAGGTGGTTGCGCTCTTGTTCCGACGCATCGGCGACCAAATGCACGTTGGCAAGTCCTAGGGACGCAATGGCCTCAGCACATCGGTCGAAATAGGCAGGATCATTCTTGAAACCTATCAGGTAGAGCTCGTACCCCGGAAGGTTGGCCATCATCTTGACTTGTTCAAGCTGGCGCTTTTTGGGAGAGAATCGGCCCAAACTCACGATGCGGCTGGGTAATTTTTCACCCTCTTTAAAATCAATATCGACCGGCGGGTAGAGAATGTGCTCCACCTTTTGGTCGTAATGTTGTTCGAATCGCTGGGCGGTGAATCCGCTATTCGCGACCTGAAGATCATTCGAACTTACCCGGCGGTGTCGGCGATAACGAAAGGCGTTGAGCATAAAGGGATCGCGGCTAATATCGAGCAGGCGTTTGAGTGTGGGTTTTCGCATCAACCTGGCCTTACGAGGGTAATGGACGTAGCTCAAAATATTGAGGGAGGGATCCAGTCCCAAGCTGGTGTTATTGCTGTTGATGACCAAATCATAGCCTTGAAGGTGGCTATTGACATCAAAGTTGAATTTGGTGATGTTCCACTCAAATGGTCGGGGAGATTCTGGAATGGTGACGAACTTGCACTGAATAGCACTGCCATAATGCGCTGCAATATCCTCGTGAGTAAGCCTAAAACGGTAGCTGAAGAAGTCCGGAACGATCCCCATGGCATTGAGCACCTTGGTCATTTCGAAGGTGACTTGGAATCGACCACCTAATTGGACTCTATTTTGAATATATGCGACTTTCAACGGGATAAAGGTAAGTAGGCTTAACGCAACAGGACTTGCTTAATGAACTTTCTAGATACGGCTGCCGCTGCCAATACGATTAGACCGGAGAGAATGAACTTCATAAAACCGTCGACTGGCAAGGTATAACACACTAACCCAACCACTGAACTGCCCACAAAGATGTAAAGACTCTCACGGGTGAAAGGTTGTAGGCCACTTTTGCGATATATCATGATGGCACGTATGGTGTTGACAAAGAGCACGGCAATCAAACCGCTGTAGGCCACCCCTAAAATCCCGTATTTAGGGATAAAGAGGAAGTTGAGAACGATGTTGATCACCAACATGATGGAGCCTATTTGCATGTTCAGTTTGTAAAAAGGACTGTTGGCTATGATTTCTCCATTCGAGCCGAACGAAGCGTTGATGTATTTGCGCGCCAAGGTCCAACCCACTACCGGGATGGCAGCGTAGAATCTTTCCCCATCTGGAATGAGAGAGAAAATCCACTGAACGTTTACCATCACCATGATCACAAAGGCGGCATTGACCAACATTTGAGCGCTGGAGGTCTTCTCATAAATCTTGCGTAGCACGTCCATGTTGTTCTTGTTCCAGCTCGTAGAAATTTGTGGAGCGAGCATCTGATTGATAGGCCTACGGATGCCATCTATGACCGAGCCAATGAAGAAGGCCATACCGTAAATGCCGACGCTGTCCATATCCGTGAGCATGGAGAGCATTTGAACGTCTAAGGTGTTGATACCTATTTCGATAAGCACACTAAAGACGCTAATCCAAGCAAATTTCTGCACGTCTTTGCCCATCGGAGCACCCATATGGCGCCAAGTAAAGTGAGGTTTTACTCGGTTCCAAGCGTATAACAACGCGATTAGTCCCAGCGCCAATGATGCCCAGGCGTAAGCAATGAGCCACTGGCTGAAGGTAAAGGCGTAGTACAATAAAGCCAGTCCGATCACCAACATGGCGATGCGCAATCCAAGGTTTTTGTAGAATACCGGGACCGTAATACGCCTAGTCGTTGCTGCGGTAGCCACGGCCATTAGGAAGGCCATACCACTGACCACGAAGAAGCTTAAGTAACGGAGTAGGTGTACGTCTTTGTCAAAATTAAATAAGGGCGCCAGTTCCGGTCCAATGATGAATAACACTACCCCTACGACGATCATGAGCAAAGTGCTGCGTCCCACCACAGCACTTTCAAAGGCTTTCTTGTCCTTATTCGGATCTGAATGGAATTTAGTGAAGGAACGATGTACCCCGAAGAGCAAGATGTTGGACAGCAACACTGCCGTGCGCTCCATCCACCGATACATCCCCAATTCTTCTGTGCTGAACAATTCTGGAAGCAACCATAGATTCAACACGGCCCCTACGAGGATTCCGGCAATGTTAATGACGGCACCTGATGAGATTTGTTTTTTCGAAACGTTCATTCGCCTTTGGCTTGCATCAAATGTAGTGATTTACCGCATCGCTACTTCACGACATAGGCATCACTTAAGGCATGAAATTTGGCCAATTCTTCTGTAATCCAACGCTCATCCTGACCTAAATATTGTGCCATCAATAGCCAGCAAATACGGTTTCATATGATGCGAGTTTAACGAATTAATAATTAAGTAAAATTCTTGGAGTCTACCAATTATTTGCATCTTAGAAGTGTAAAACAAAACCACGCGTATGTCACCATTTTGGGCTGAGTTCGTCGGAACTTTCTTACTTCTATTTATCGGAAATGGCGTTGTCGCCAACGTTGTCTTGAAGAACACCAAGGCCCAGGATGATCCTGGCTCTTGGATTATGATCACCACCGCATGGGGCCTAGCGGTCTTCGTAGGGGTGGTCGTTGCGGGGCCGTACAGCGGCGGTCATTTGAATCCTGCGGTGACCATTGGACTGTGGATGGACGGCGCGGTGGATGCGGCGACGATGTGGATGTATTTCGGGGCCCAATTATTAGGGGCTGCCGCCGGCACCACCATGAATTACGTGTTCTACAAACCGCATTACGACGTCACTGATGATGGCAGCGCCATTCGCGGTTCATTCTGCACTGCGCCCGCGATTAAAAACACCTGGAACAACTTCTTTGGCGAGGCCCTTGGCGCCTTTGTCCTCGTTTTTGTGGTCTTCTATTTTGTTGAAGGAACTTTGGAAGGCGAGAGCACTACCCCTGTAGGATTAGGGAGTATTGGTGCCCTGCCGGTAGCCTTGTTGGTATGGGTTATTGGTTTGGGATTAGGCGGTACGACAGGTTACGGGATAAACCCCGCCAGAGATTTGGGTCCGCGCATTATGCACCAATTATTACCTATCAAGAATAAGATTGATTCTGGTTGGGACTATGCATGGATCCCGGTTATAGGTCCCTTAACGGGAGGCGCCTTTGCTTGGTGCATCAAAGAGTTGCTCTTAACCACGGTCTAGCAATGAATCTTACTATCTTGCGCGCATGAACCCAGCGCTTCTTCCTAATGTCATTATTGGCGGTGCCCCAAAGTGTGGTACTAGCAGCCTTTATTTTTGGCTATCGGCTCATCCGGAGGTCTACGGCAGTCCATTGAAGGA
>DMQR01000125.1:0-1044 GCA_003455605.1 Cryomorphaceae bacterium
TCTTACCGTCAAAGGATTGACTGTCGGACTCAGCCGCGATGAGTTTGAATATGAAATTCCGAAAGACGAGGCGGCCGAACTACTGAAGATGTGTGAGCATCCCCCCATTCAAAAGCGACGATATTTCGTGGCACACGAAGGGCATATTTGGGAAGTAGATATTTTCGAAGGGGCCAATGAGGGCCTCGAAGTGGCCGAAATTGAGCTCAGCCGTGAGGATGAGGAATTCGTTCGACCGGAATGGTTGGGCGAGGAAGTCAGTGGGGACCGCAGGTACTCCAATTCTTCACTGAGTTTGGTGCCCTATAAAAATTGGTAATCCATGATGATCAAAGACCTACAACTCCAAACAGTTTGGGACCTTCTGACCCCGGGACATCAAAGAAGTTATATCCTCCATGTGGGCAGTGCTAAACAAGAACAAAACCAGCTCAACCGCATTGAAAAAAGCATCCCGAAGATTTACGCGGGAAAAAGGTTTAATGAATATTGACCACTACTTTTGCGGCATGGGAAAAGACAAACTCCGAAAATTTCGTGAAATCGAGCAGATGTCCTGCGTCATTGAGCCCAGTCCTGAAGAGGCGCGCTCGGGTTTGGTGCTCAAAGGAAATTGGGCAAGGGACCAATTCTCTAACGACCACGGCCTCGTACTCGAATTGGGTTGTGGAAAGGGTGAATACACCGTGGAATTGGCCCGAAGAAATCCTCATCAAAACCATATAGGCGTCGACATCAAAGGCGCTCGTCTGTGGCGTGGAGCCAAAACTGCTACCGAGGAAGAATTGAACAATGTGGCGTTCCTACGCACTCGAATTGACTGGATCGACCGGTGTTTCGGACCCAATGAAATAGACGAAATGTGGATCACCTTTCCCGATCCTCAGATCAAATACAAGCGCGCTAAACACCGCTTGACCCACCCTGAATTCCTCTTGCGCTACCGCAAATTCCTCAAGCCAGGCGGAACCATTAACCTCAAGTGTGATAGCGAATACCTGCACGGCTACACCCACGGCATCGTTCAAATGCTGGGGCTGGAAG
>DMQR01000125.1:1354-4880 GCA_003455605.1 Cryomorphaceae bacterium
CGTTCAAATGCTGGGGCTGGAAGTTGAGGAGGCCTACCACAACATCCACGAACAAATCTTACCCAACGAAGGGATTCTTTTCGATGTAGTTACCCACTACGAAAGCATGTGGCTCGCCCAAGGCAAGGCAACCACTTACCTGCGCTTCAAGATCGACGGCATCGAAAACGCCATGGCGCATTGGGCTAATTTCAAGAAATAGATGGCCAGCGAGTTCTTTGACCGAGTATACCGCGTCGTCCGCCTCATCCCCGAGGGGCGTGTAAGCACCTACGGGCACATTGCTCGCTTCTTAGGCACCGGTCGATCGGCACGCGTGGTGGGTTATGCCATGAATGCTTCGCACAACGACCCGAGCGTTCCTGCACACCGCGTAGTCAACCGCAAAGGATTGCTTACCGGCAAACACTTTTTCGGCGGCAGCACCGTCATGGAAGATTTACTCGCCAGCGAGGGCATCACCGTCGTAGACGATGAGATTCAAAACTTTGGGGAATTGGTCTGGGATCCCATGGACCACCTAGACCAGGAAGATTTTTTAGAGTCTATTTAAATTCTCTTGCGCCAAGGCCAAATATTCGCTCATGTGAATGCCGTCCATCAAAGCATGATCCACCTCTAGCTGGAAAGGAAGTATGTATCGACCGGCTTGAGAGGTAATCTTACCCAGGACAATCTTTGGGATACTGTGATTTCCGCCTTTTCGAGGGTGTTTAAATCCGGTGAATGAGAGCCACGGTAGGGTCGTGCCGTAGATTTAATTGGTGCGGACCGGCCTATCCTCAAAGGGAATGCCTTTTGCCGCTTGAACAGAGATTTGTTGGGCGCGGAAAATAAAATCGGCCACAGATTCCCCTTCAACCCAAGGATAATAGGCGAAAACAAAGGCCTTCATCCCTCGCTGCATCACCGAACAACCAATATCAATGGCATCGTGTAATGCCACACCGTCCTCAGTCCGGCGCAATCGCATCGGCTCATATATATTCGCGGCCTTCACTACTGCGTATAACAACGCATGGTGCGTGCTATATGAATGCATTTTACATTGCTGCACAAAGGCCGTACAATCCAGGTTCACTTGAATCCCCACGTAGGGATCTTCAAAGGTTTTGAAGAATTCATAGGCGGATTTCCGATCCCAATTTTCGATATCCCATGGCTTTTGCATTCCACTAAGATAATGAACGAACATCGAGCGAAATGGTTTGTTAAATTCTTGCGGCGCAAGGCCTCATAAACCTTATTTTTGCCCCTTATGAAACACATCCGCAACTTTTGCATCATCGCACACATTGACCACGGTAAGTCCACCTTGGCGGACAGATTGTTGGACGCTACTCAAAGTGTGACCGACCGTGAGAAACAAGACCAGCTCCTCGACAACATGGACCTCGAGCGCGAGCGTGGGATTACCATCAAATCTCACGCCGTACAGATGTACTATCAAAAGGGCAGCGTCAAGCACACGCTGAACCTCATCGATACGCCAGGACACGTTGATTTCTCGTACGAGGTTTCTCGTTCTATTGCAGCATGTGAAGGAGCGCTTCTCATTGTAGATGCCGCTCAGGGCATTCAAGCCCAGACTATCTCCAACCTATACCTAGCGTTGGAGCACGATCTTGAGATCATCCCTATCCTCAATAAGATCGACCTCCCTTCAGCCAACCCTGAAGAAGTGCGTGATCAGATCATTGACCTTATCGGCTGCGAACATGAAGACATCCTACATGCATCGGCTAAAACCGGTCAAGGAGTACCTGAGATTTTGGATGCCATCATTGAGCGTATCCCATCACCAGAAGGAAATCCAGATGCGCCCTTACAGGCCTTGATTTTCGACAGCCAATACAATCCATTCCGCGGCATCGAAGCCATGTTTAAAGTGGTTAACGGCAGCATCAAGAGTGGTGAGAAGGTGAAATTCATGGCTACGGGCAAGCAATATGAAGCCGACGAGATTGGAATCAACTTGATCAAACAATCGCCGACCAAAGAAATTAAAACAGGGGATGTAGGCTACATCATTTCTGGGATTAAGGAAGCTAAAGAAGTGAAGGTAGGGGATACCATCACTGCAGTTGCAAGCCCTGCTGCAAAAGCCATTGCTGGATTCGAAGAGGTGAAGCCCATGGTATTCGCTGGGATTTATCCTGTGGATACCGAGGAATTCGAGGAACTTCGCAGCTCATTAGAAAAATTACAACTCAACGATGCCTCGCTGACTTTTGAAGCAGAGACCTCGGCAGCACTTGGTTTCGGATTCCGTTGTGGATTCTTGGGCATGCTCCACATGGAGATCATCCAAGAGCGTCTTGAGCGCGAATTCAACATGACCGTCATTACTACAGTTCCGAACGTTAGCTACAAAGCTTACATGAAGAAGAGTCCAGATCAAGCCATCTGGGTACAAAACCCTACCGACTTCCCCGATCCAACAAAGATGGATTATATGGAGGAGCCGTTCATTAAAGCACAGATCATCACCAGCGCAGAGTTTGTCGGCGCAGTGATGAATTTATGCATTAATAAACGTGGCCAATTAACCAACCAAACTTACCTCACTAGCGACCGTGTGGAATTGAGTTTTGATATGCCGCTCGCTGAAATTGTATTTGATTTCTACGACCGATTGAAAACCATTTCGAAAGGGTATGCTTCTTTCGACTACCACCCTATTGGGTACCGTGAAAGTGTCCTTGTTAAGGTGGATGTAATGCTAAACGGTGATCCTGTAGATGCATTGAGTGCGTTGATCCACAAAGACAACGCATACAATATTGGTAAAAAAATGTGTGTAAAGCTTAAAGAGCTAATCCCAAGACAGCAGTTTATGATTGCCATTCAAGCAGCTATTGGGAACAAAATCATTGCTCGTGAAACCTTGAGCGCCTTGCGTAAGGATGTTACAGCGAAGTGTTACGGTGGTGATATTTCACGTAAGCGCAAGCTTCTTGAAAAGCAAAAAGCGGGTAAGAAACGCATGCGCCAGCTTGGTAATGTTGAGATTCCTCAAAGCGCCTTTTTAGCGGTTCTAAAGCTGAACGATTAAGACCTATATTGTAGCCTATAATCGTCGAATTCAAAGGTGCGCTGCGATGTGGTGCTATATCTAAAGTCAATGGCTTCCAAATAGCCCATGGGAGTTAAACGATAGAGCGCACTTCGAACGCCTGGGAGCGAAATACAAGAACGAAGACCCCAATTCAGAAGAAGACATCTACATCCCTATTCGGCCAAGAGTATTAAAAAACCCGGGCCTCGCGGCTTCGTTTAAAATCTTATTTATTGCTGCTCAATGAAGCGAATAGGTAATCGCGGTTCATACGCGCGATGTTTTCTAAAGATATTCCTTTTGGGCATTCTATCTCACAAGCACCGGTGTTGGTACAGTTACCAAAGCCCTCTAGGTCCATTTGGTGCACCATATTCAATACACGTTCCTTCGCCTCAGGCTGTCCTTGAGGAAGCAATGAAAACTGGCTGATCTTCGCAGAGGCGAACAACATTGCAGAAGAGTTTT
>DMQR01000125.1:5191-5415 GCA_003455605.1 Cryomorphaceae bacterium
CGAACAACATTGCAGAAGAGTTTTTACAAGTGGCTACACAAGCCCCACAACCGATACAAGTCGCAGCATCAAATGCCTTGTCTGCATTTTCCTTTGGTACAGGAATAGCATTCGCATCGATCGTATTACCAGAGGTGTTTACTGAGATAAACCCACCGGCGCGCTGAATGCGGTCAAAAGCAGAACGGTCTACCATCAAATCTTTGATGATAGGGAACGCCTTC
>DMQR01000001.1 GCA_003455605.1 Cryomorphaceae bacterium
GAGCAAAAATTGCGATGTACACCCAGTAGAAGCCGAAAAGGGGACTCTTTGGTTTCTTAGGATCACCGCCTTTTTTATCGTTTGCGTTTTTGGCAAACTGTTTTTTCAGCTTATCAATTTGTTTTTGGTTGGGATTCTCGGCCATTATTCTGTTATAAGTTTTCTAATGTATGCACATCTGCATCTCCCCAAAGGCTTTCTAAATCGTAGAATTCGCGGATGCCATTTTGGAAAATATGAACTACCACATTAACGTAATCCATCAAAATCCATTCAGCATTTTCACGGCCTTCTACATGCCATGGTTTATCTCCAACATTTTCACGGACCATTTTGTGCACGCTTTCTTGTAATGCATTTACTTGAGTGTTGGAATTACCCTCCGCGATGACGAAGAAATCCGTCACTGCATTTTCAATGTCGCGTAAGTCCATGATGGTAATATTCTCGCCTTTGATCTCTTGAAGGCCGTCCACCACAAATTTTTTAATGAGCTCCGAAGAGGCTTCGGGTTTTTGATGCATGAATGAATGATCTATTTGTGCTTAAATTACCAAAACATATGCCATCTTCGGCACAAGCAATAAAACAGGCCCTAATGCCGGATATTGAGACTATTTTTTGGCTCGAACGCGTCGACAGCACACAGTTGGAATTAAAGCGTAAATTACAAGAAAACCCTGATATGGCCCACCTTAGCGCTGTGGTCGCGGCTTCTCAAGATAAAGGTAGGGGACGCGGTGTGTCAAAGTGGCACGATGCCCCAGGAAATTCGGTGCTTTTGTCGGTTTTGTTGCGTTGGCCCTTGCCGGTGAAGGAGAGTTTCGATATAAATAGATGGGTTTGTAGCCGATTATCTTCTGTCCTCCCCGCTTCGGTAGCTTTCAAATGGCCCAATGATTTGATGGTGGGCGATCAAAAATTAGGCGGTATGCTCATTGAGAATCATTGGAGTTCTTCGGGAATTAAAAGCTCGGTGTTGGGTTTAGGTATTAATGTACGTGCATCGCAAACAGATTTGGCCCGTAGCATTTCCATGGAAACCCTTGGCGCGGAAGGAGAAGTGATGCATTGGGTTCAGGAGATTATGGCGGCTTTGCGACCGCAGGCCCTCGAATTTGCCAATATTCCTGCTTTGAGAAAGGACTACGACCAATTATTGTGGGGTCGTAATCAGTGGCAAAATTATATAGTTGATGGGGCGCAGTTTGAGGCTCGAGTGGCCTATGTTCGGCCCTCAGGCTACTTGGGCCTAGAACTAAAAAACGGTACCGTGGTGCATTATGATCTCGATACCGTCAGGTGGGTTAATCCATATTCGGAGTAATTATTGGCCCCAACTGGATGGGTCCACTCGCCATTTTTTTAGCAAATCTAGCTGGTTAGGTAGAATAGAACCTTGTTCTTCGGCGAGCTCCAAGAGGTGGTGGTAATCACTTAGTGTGTTCAAGCGAACGCCTGATTCTTCGAAATTGTCTCGAGCGACTTGAAAATCATAGGTAAAGATGGCTAACATACCCAAAACTCGGGCACCAGCTTCTTTGAGTGCGGCAATGGCTTTAAGGGAAGAACCGCCAGTAGATACTAGGTCTTCAATGACAACGACATTACTACCTGCCTCGAAAAATCCTTCAACCTGATTTTGGCGGCCGTGGCCTTTCGCTTTGTCGCGAACATAGATGAAGGGAACGCCCATGTATTCGGCAACAAGCACGCCGATGGCGATGGCTCCAGTGGCTACACCTGCTATGTAATCTGGTTTTCCGTAGATCTCCTCAATTTGCTTGGCGAACTCAATTTTGAGAAAGTTGCGAATGGTGGGAAAACTTAAGGTGAGGCGGTTATCACAATAAATTGGACTTTTCCATCCACTAGCCCATGTAAATGGGTTTTCCGGTTGTAATTTGATTGCTTTAATTTGCAATAGGCTCTCAGCTATTTTGAGTGCCACTTGTTTGTTTTGTATCATGCTGCAAAATTACGTGAAAGTTTTCATTAGGAGCGCCGTTTTAATGCCGGTTCCGGGACAGGAAGCCCCTGATTTTATCAACACCTTACTTACACTAAAAAGTGTAAAACGCTGGTTGAAAGAGTGCTATAACGGGTCGGAGACCCGGACTTTCGAGATAGGGCAAGATCATGTGTTCTGGGCCTACTTCATAACCTTACATCAGCGCATTATTGCTGCTGGTGGTTGGGTACGCAATGAGGCAGGTGAGTTGCTCGTCATTGAGCGCAACGGAAAATTGGACATGCCTAAAGGCAAATTAGAGTCCAAGGAAACCGTGGAAGTATGTGCCGTTCGTGAGGTGCAAGAGGAATGTCGTGTGAAGCGATGTAAGATTATCGGTCCAGCCGTTCGCACCTACCATTGCTATCCAAATAAAGGTGACTACATGCTCAAGACGACTTATTGGTTCCCCATGGTGACGGATTACATTAAGAAGCTCAAGCCTCAGATTGAGGAGGGCATTACGGCCGTCTATTGGGTGTCGCCTGCATTGTTAAAGGAGCGCATGGCGGAGTTACCCACCTACAATAGTCTGACTGAGACCTTCGAAAAATTTACCCAGGAGGTTTAAGGTTGTACAGTCACAGGGACGAATTTCTGGAAATCGCCGCCGTGGTTGTAGACTTCTCTGACGATGCTCGAGCTGATGTAGGCGTAACGTGCACTCGTAAGAAGAAATACAGTTTCTAAATCTGGTACCATCTCGCGGTTGGCTTGAGCGATTGCTTTTTCAAACTCAAAATCTGCAGGATTGCGAAGGCCGCGCAACAAGAATTGGACTCCTTGCTCCCTTGCAAAATCAACCGTCAAGCCTTCGTAGGTAATAACGCTGACTTTGGGTTCGTGTGCGAAGGTTTGCTCGATCCATTGGACGCGTTGCTTAAGTAGGAAGAGGTAGTTTTTCGCACTGTTGGTGCCCACGGCGATTTTAATCTCGTCGAAGAGTGGGACGGCGCGTTCGATAATGTCTACATGCCCCAGGGTAATGGGGTCGAAAGATCCGGGAAATAGTGCAATTCTTGACATGGTACGAAGTTAGCCATTCTTTTTGGCTTGGTTTCTGGCGATGGATTCTTCGGCCAATTGGGCTAAGACCTCACTTAATTTCCAACCCCTGTGTGCAATTTGCTGCGGAATGATGCTCGCCGGGCTGAGGCCTGGTATGCTATTGATTTCAATCAATACCGCCTGCTGCGCCGCTTTGATGATGAAGTCTATGCGAACGATGCCCTCGAGTTTGAGGTGGTCGTATACTGCTGTAGAAATTTCACTGATTTTATCAGCCGCCTCATTGGAGATTCGGGCAGGAGTAATTTCCTGGCTCTTGCCTTCATATTTGGCTTTGTAGTCGAAGAATTTGGCTTCGGTGGGGACGATTTCGGTGATGGCGATGGCCTCTGGCTCTTCGCCATTGTAGCGCAGCACGCCACATCCTACCTCTGTGCCTATAATACCTTCTTCCACTAGCACTTCATCGTCTTCAGAGAAGGCATAATTAAAGGCAGCTTTGAGTTCTTCAGTGGCTTCCACACGTGTTACTCCAAAACTAGATCCGGCGCGGTTAGGCTTGACGAATAATGGAAAATTCCAACTGCTGAAAAGCCTGAGGTCCGGCAGTTCAGTAAAGAGCTGTCCTTTGGGAACGTCGTAGCCGGCGGCGCGTAAGATTTGGTTGCAGCGGGCTTTGTTGAAGGTCATTGAACTTTGGAAGGTTGAGCAGGTGCTGTGAGGGATTCCGAATACTTCGAGCATTCCAGAGATGAGTCCATCTTCGCCGGGAGTGCCGTGGATGACGTTGAAAACGAAGTCGGCGCCGAGGTCGGTAAGCTTGATTAATTGGTCCTTCAACCAAAATCCGTCTTTCTTCAAAACAACTAAGAGCACTTTGTAACCCGCTTCAATAAAAGCGGACTCAGCGGTGCGCCCTGATGCGAGGCTGATTTGGTGTTCTGTGGAATATCCACCGGCAAGAACAACTACTGTTTTCATTGGGATTTGTGTTGGTGTAAATGTAATGCTTTGGAGGCTTCTTCGGTAGGGTCCAAAAAAGTATCTTTACCTCATGAAGCAGTGGATCAGATTCCTTTTTACTAAGCTCTTCTTGAAGACTGTGTTCTTTAGCGGCTTGTTTGTGATTATTGTGGGTGGAAGTGTGTTGTTCTGGATGAATAGAACGACGCAGTACGGCAAGACGCTGCAAGTACCGGATGTTCGTTTGATGGCCTTGGAAGAGGCTGCCCAGATCATTGATTCGCTGGGACTTACTTTTGAGGTAATAGACAGCACGCATTATGTACCTGGCGTTGCGGAAGGGGCCGTGGTGGAGCTATTTCCGGAGGCGTTTGCGCAAGTAAAATTGGGCCGAAAATTAATGTTGAGTACCAATCCTTCAAACCTTCCAAGGTATCCACTTCCAAATTATAAGGACCAATTAGTGGGGTACGTAACCTCGAAGTTCAAACAGAAGGGCATGATTGTCGACTCCCTCGTTCTCGTCCCGGATTTGAGCCATGATTTGGTGTTGAAGGTAATAGATGACAAAGGTATAATTGCCGAAGAGCAAGCCTTATATTCTACTGGGTCGCATTTCACATTATACGTTAGTGGTGGCCAAGGCAATGCGGAGATGTATCTGCCAGATCTAATGGGATTGCGTTTAGACCAAGCCAAGCAAGCCTTGATGACCTTTAGTTTGAATTTAGGTGCGGTCACTTATACCGACGAAGTACAAGATTCTGCGGAGGTGTTCGTTAACCGACAGTATCCAGTATTTGAAGCCGAAATGATGGTGCCTGCGGGTAGTTCTGTCGACCTATGGTTGACCTCGGAAGCTCCCGCGCCCGTCCAAGAAACTTCAGATACGACTAACGTATAATTCATGAAGTACCTCAAATTATTGCTGTCCCTTTGGGTGATAAGCCCCGCTTTTGCCCAAGTGCAGGAAGTAACCCTTCCGTGGGCCAGTAGTGCTTCTATGACCGCTGATGGTATAGAGACTACCGATACAATACTCCCTCCCTTTGTAGATGATTTTTCACGCAGTGTTGGTGCGCCAAATCCAGCCTTGTGGAGCGATGCGCGTGTTTGGATTAATGATGCCATGCCGTTATATCAGAATTCGGTGGGAGTAGCCACTTTCGACGGTTGCAATGAATTTGGTAAACCGTATGTGGCCGGCAGTACCAATAGCGATACGTTAGCTGATGTATTGACATCGAACTATTTGAATTTACAAGGAATGAGTAACGTGTGGTTGTCGTTTCAGTACCAACGCGCTGGTTTGGGCGAGGCGCCTAGTCCTACTGATAGTTTGGTGGTCCAATTTTATTCTCCCGTCGACAGCCAATGGACTTACGTTTGGGGAGCCAAGGGAACGGGAAGTGCCGATGCTTTTCGTATAGCGATGATTCCAATTCAAGGTGCCAATTATCTCCAAAAGGGCTTTCGCTTCCGCATCGCTGCCTATGGCTCTCGCGGTGGTGCATTTGATATTTGGAATGTAGATTACGTTCAGCTGGATAAGGATCGAAACGCGGGGGATTCAACGATTACCGAGCCTTCCTTTGCCCGCGCTCACCCACTCATTGTTGGAAATAAGAGCTACACCTCTTGGCCTTGGTGGTTGGACATGAGCAACTCGTTGGCCAACCGACCTTCTTCTCTAACCTTTACCTACAGACGCATGGGTACTGTGCCTTCCGGAGGTTGGAGTTTGAATCTAGGACAATACCGCTGGTTTGAGAATGGTACATTGGTTCAGCAATTGACAGCAGTTCCTGTGATCACCAATACCCAACACGACCAGGATCAAACCTTTGATGTTGCCGTGCCTAGCGCAGCCTTGGGTACCCTTACCGGCCCGACCGTGGTGGAGACCAAAGTGTGGTTTGACGGTTCTGCTGCGGGGCTTCGTTCGAACGATACCGTGCGCGGTAGATTAGAATTGGACAATTACCTTGCACTTGATGACGGCACGGCTGAAAGGGCTTATGGTGTTGAGAACGTGATCGGTTCACGTGTGGCCCAGAAATTCATCACGGGCGGTTTGGGAAATTCTGATTCGTTGAAGGGCGTAGCGTTCAACTTCATCACCTTCGAGGACGACAATAACGCCTTTAAGATTGCCGTATGGGCGCCTGCGGACAGCGGCGACGCTCCGGGGCAACTCCTCTATATTTCCGACTCCACCTATGAAGGAACGCGGGGCTGGAACATTGGTGATGTCATTCCTTATTCTTTAGATTCTGCCGTGGACATCGGCGCCTACAGTGCAGTATGGATCGGTTACGTGGATATGAGCACGCAGAGTACAGTATATGTGGGTTTAGACCGCCACCGCGCATTGCCGAATAACATGCCTAGGTATTACGGTGATGGATTTAATTGGTACCCCTCACTCGAAACAGGAACACTCATCATGCGGCCGTATTTCCGATACGATCCGGCGAACATGAAACTGCCTATTTGTACGGACAGACGCAAGTTTAGATTCTATCCTAACCCGGCGACAACGCAGCTAAATGTTGAATCTTACGGAGAAGGCGATATAATCGTTCGCATCGTAGGAATGGACGGCAGAGTTTTGATAGAACAACGCAGCACCCCAGGTACATCTGTGGATATTTCCACCTTAGCGGCTGGGGCGTACGTTATGGAGATTATTCAAGGCGACCAATTCTGGCGCACAAAATGGATGAAGCACTGATGGTAGACCCTGCGGATCAGCACGACGAAGAGGAAAGAGACGACTTGTACGTCCACCACAGCTTCAGGGCAGAGAAGGGGCAAAACCCTTTGCGTGTCGACAAGTTTCTCTTCAACTTTTTGGAGGATACCTCGCGCAGTCGCATTCAAAAAGCGGCCGATGCGGGTGCCATTCATGTCAACGGTCAGCCGGTAAAATCCAATTACAAGGTCAATCCCGGTGATGAAGTCGCCATCGTGATGGCAGAGCCGCCACGCGAATACGAACTCATCCCGGAAGAAATTCCGCTCGATATCTTGCACCGCGACGAGCACGTTATTGTCATCAACAAGCAACCCGGGCTAGTATGTCATCCCGGACACGGAAACTTCTCGGGCACCTTAGTACACGGCCTGGCCTACCTCGCGGAGAATTTGCCGGTAGGCAAGAGTGGTGAGGAGCGTCCCGGTTTGGTACACCGCCTCGACAAGAATACCTCAGGGGTGATGGTGGTGGCTGCCGCAGAACATGCGATGAGCCATTTGGCCAAGCAGTTTTTCGACCGTACGACACGCCGCGAATATGTGGCCATCGTTTGGGGGAATGTTAAGGAAGATGAAGGGACCATTACGGGTCATATCGGCCGTAGCTTGCGCGATAGATTGCAAATGGCCGTCTTCGAAGATGGCTTGGAAGGCAAGCATGCCGTGACGCATTACAAGGTCTTGCAGCGTTTCGGTTATGTTACCGTGGTGAGTTGCCGATTAGAGACCGGCCGTACGCACCAAATCCGCGTGCACATGAAGTACCTCGGTCACCCGCTCTTTAATGATGAGCGCTACGGCGGCGATAAGATTTTAAAGGGTACTACCTTTACAAAGTACAAGCAGTTCATTGCGAATTGCTTCAAGGCATGTCCCCGACATGCGCTGCACGCGAAGAGTTTAGGATTTACTCATCCGGCCACCGGTGAACTCCAATTCTTCGAAAGCGTTATACCTGAAGATATGCGTGAGGTCATCGAACGTTTTGAGAACTACACGCAATTCAATGGAGATGGTATAAAAAAGGATGAAGAAAAGTAAGATCATAGTGTTGGTATTGCCTTGGTTGCTTGCAGCGAGCTGTGGGGGACCGGAGCCTACTTTTGAACCTACTCCCTTAGCTCTAGATTACCCAAATCACTTTCCCACTCCACAAATTCCGGCGGATAACCCGATGACTGTGGAAGGCGCCCGACTAGGACGCCACCTGTTCTTTGACGAGCGTTTATCCGGGGATAATAGTCAGAGTTGTTCGGGCTGCCACTTGCAAGAGAGCAACTTCGCAGAGCCCACCTCATACAGTACGGGTATCGATGGGATCACGGGAGAGATTAATGCCATGATCCTTTCAAATCTCGCGTGGCAGAAATTCTTCTTTTGGAACGGTCGAGCGGCAACCTTAGAGGAGCAGGTTTTGGAACCGGTCATTAATCCTATTGAGATGCACGAAACTTGGCCGGACGTCATAGAGAAATTGGAACAAGATGCTAAATATGTTAAGCTCTTTGAGGAGGCTTTTGGCGAGAACGCCATCAACCAGGACAATGCCGCGAAAGCCCTAGCCCAATTCCTTCGAACCCTCATCACCGGAAACAGCAAATTTGATCAATACCTCGAAGGCACCTACAACTTTACCGCCAGCGAGCAGCTTGGCTTTGACATGTATAACAACGAGCAGGGCGATTGTTTCCATTGCCACGGGTTGGCCGCTACGGGCTACCAAATGGGAGCCTTTGGTTTGTTGCAATTCACGAACAACGGTTTAGACAGCACCTACGATGTCGGCGACGGACGTGAGTCGGTAACAAGTGATCCCGACGACAGAGGATTGTTCAAGATTCCGAGTTTGCGCAATGTGGAATATAGCTTCCCGTACATGCACGACGGCAGGTTCCAGACACTCGCTGAGGTGGTGGAATTCTACAATATGGGAGGGCATCCAAGTGCTACTATCGATCCAAATATGAAAGCGGCGGGTGTAGGACGAAATTGGTCCGACGCGCAAAAACAAGGCCTGCTCGACTTCCTGAATACTTTTACCGATACGGAGTTTTTGACCGATACGGCCTTCACTTCTCCGTGGTAATGAAGTTGTTGCACAGCGATACTTCCTTCATCGACCGAATGTTTCCCAACATGCCGCATCACGTAGTTTGTATTTCTAATGAGGTGGTGGCCAATTTTCCCAAAGGCGCCCGCACCCGCGTGGTCCTGCGCATAAACGGACTGGGCGATATTCAATGTGGCTTGAATAGTCATTCCCCCGGCATTCGATGCATGATGGTGAGCAAGGCGCATATGAAAAGCCTCGGCTTGATGGCAGGTGAAAAGGTCGCTATTGAAATCTATGAAGACCCTAATCCGCTCGGGGTGGAAATCCCTGAAGTACTGCTCGCTCTGTTGGACCAAGACCCCATTGTGGCGGAGGTTTGGGGGCGCATGACCGATGGTCGGAAGCGCACCATTTGCCATTCCACCAAACGCTTAAAGAACGTAGATCTCCAAGTAGAGCGCGCCCTCGAATTTTTCGCCGCAGAGCAGGAGAATCACCGCTCTAGGGGCCGAAAGTAATTTTGGCACGCCTTTTGGAATCATATTGGCAAGGACTCCGTACCTTAACCTAACTTTTACCAATTAATACCGTTTATTATGAGAGCGAGAGTACTATTTATTGCAGTGGTTAGCGCGAGTATATTACTGGCGAGCTGTGGTTCAAAAACTAAAGTGCCTAAGGGAGAAATTGAGCAAGTATTGCCTTGTTCTGAATTCAAGAGCGACAACAAAACATTCCGTGTATATAGTTTCGGCGAGAGTGCGGACATGAATGTGGCCAAGAAAAAAGCACTGAGTAACGCACGTACCGAGCTTGCAGGAATGGTGAACAGCACGATGAAAGTCGTAGCAGATAACTACGTGAAGAGTATAGAGGTAAACAACATCGAAGAGGTGTTGGAGCGCTTCGAAGAAAACTCACGCACAGTAATCGACGAGCGTATCAGCGGTGCTGTTGTAGTTTGTGACCGAGTAACTCAAGTAGCGTCAAGCGGAAAATTCAAGTACTACATTGCCATTGAATTGGACGGCGAAAAAATCGTCAAAAATTACTACAAGGCCTTGAGTAAGAACGACAAGATCATGGTGGATTACAACTATGAGAAGTTCAAAGAGACCTACGAAAAAGAAATGGAGAAAATGCGCTAGTTAAACGTACGCTACTAGCATCTGCATCACAATTTGATCCCAAGATCTGCTTTCGAGTAGGGCTTGGGATTTTTTTATGTCCACCGGTTCAGACAGTTTTTGTTGAATACGCAATGTACAGGCGGCTTCGTCCGAAAAATCCATCCCTTCACCAATAGGTGCGAGGGTTTCTTTCATATCCGCTACATTATTGAACAGCACCTTCATACCCCTGGCAGCCGCTTCCCAGCCGACCAACGAGAAGGATTCAAAATGGGAGGGGACCACAAGCAGTTTGTGAGAATTCAGTAAGGCCAGCAACTCTTCACCGCCTGTGTGTGGTAAGAAGGTAATGTTCTGGCCGGCCGCGGCTTTGCATTCACGGTAATACCCGGGTTGATTTTTGTTGGGGTCTCCCACGACCGTCAGTGGCCATTGGTGCTTGGTGGCCCATTGAATGACTGTCTTTTGGTTCTTCAGCCATTCCAACCTGCCGAGCATCAAAACGCCTTCCTTCGGGCCTTCTTTTGGCGGTGAAAGGAATTTTTCCGCCACACCCAAGGGCACGGTAATGGTCTTCGGTAAGGCGCCAAAATCTTGTTCGAGGCGACGGGCCTCGCTATCGGAGGAGGTGAGCACCGTGTGGGTGTGTTTGAGCAGGGCTTGTACGCTTCGGCGCTGTCCGCGTAGCGCATAGGCGAGGCCCGGCCATCGGTCCGAGCCGTTTACGGCTCGGGCCAACGTTTTCATATGTTCCAGTCCGTGCTTGCCCAAGACTTTGTAGAGGAAGGGGAAGCGAATACAATCGGCCAAAGCGTAATCTACATAGATGCTGCTCAGGACTTTCTTTCCTGGAAAGGAGGTGAAGTAGGGCAGCAGGTCGGCAGGTCGGCCTAGGTTGAAGCCGTGCAGGACGTCGATGTTGTCCGGCAATGGTGTGCCGGAGGTGGTGATGCTCACATTGTGGCCTTGGCGGCGCAGTGCTGCCGCACTTTGCTCCACCTGCACTGTATCTCCGCCGGGTTGGCTATACAGGGTTTTTCGTGCCACAAAGGCAATATGCATTAGTCGGCGATCATGTTATGCTTCTCAAGTACGTCAAGGACATCATCGACATCGGTATCGTCCGAGAAGGTTAGGGGTTTATTGGGCAAGGAAGTATCCACGGACCAATTTCCTTCTCCAAGAAGTTCGTTCAGGTCGGTATTCACTTTGGCAATGCATCCGCCACAATTGATTTTTGAATGTATGGTCATTATGATAGGGATTTATTGTGCATGCGTAGTGAATTGGCCACTACGCCTAAACTACTAAAACTCATGGCAATACTTGCCATTATTGGGGTTAATTCTAGGCTGTAAGCTACAGAGAAGGCTCCGGTAGCTATAGGAATGGCGATGATGTTGTAGCCGAACGCCCACCAGAGATTGCCTTTGATGGTTTGCATGGTGAGTCGGCTAAGGACGAAGAATTGGGGTATTTGGGGTAGGCCTTCGCGGGTCAACACAATATCTGCGCTCTCTTGAGCTACGGAGGTGCCGTGGGCCATAGATACGCCTATATCTGCGGCATTTAGGGCGATGGCGTCGTTGATGCCGTCCCCGAGCATTAGTGTGCGGCCACGTTGTTGGTATTCTTGCACGAGGGCGAGTTTGTCCTGCGGGAGCAGGCCGCCGTGGTGGAATTTGAGGCCGAGGGCCGCGGCGCATTGGGCGACAGCTATAGGTGTATCGCCCGAGGCAACGATAGGCACAATGCCGAGGTCGTGGAGGCGTTGGATGAGGGCGGGCGCGTCCGGGTGAAGGGCATCCTCGAAACTCACCGTGGCCAATAGGCCTTCGTCGGTGAAGAAGAGGCTGTGCGTTTGTGTG
>DMQR01000149.1 GCA_003455605.1 Cryomorphaceae bacterium
GGTCAATTCACTAGCAGAAATGGCACTAGAAACACTGTCTAAGAAAGCCTTAGCTTCCTGTAAATCGTCTTGGCTCAACTTAGGCTTAATCAGAATATGACGGAGGTCCAATTCCTCTCCGCGCTTCTCCAATAATTGGACAATATGGTACCCAAATTTTGTTTTGAACGGATCGCTAATTTCACCTTTGCGAAGATTAAAGGATATCGCTTCGAATTCCTTCACGAACACACCACGTTGAATGCCCTTGTACTCCCCTCCTTTTTTATTCGAGCCAGGATCCTCACTGTATAGAATAGCCATAGAGGAGAAGCTCGTTCCGTTTTCAATACGCTCCTTGAGGCTTGCTAATTTGTCGATAACCTCTTGTTCTGCTTCCTTCGAAACTTCAGGATATTTAACAATTTGGCTGATTTCCACCTCTGCATTAATTAAGGGAACACTATCTGCTGGCAAGCCCTCATAAAAAGAACGCACCTCCGAAGGCGTGACTTCTATCCCCTCAATAACAGTCATTTGCATGCGCTGCGCAACCAATTGGTCGTGTATTAATTCACGCATTTCTTCCTTGATTTCAACCACAGACTTCTCATAGAACTCCTCTAGCTTCTGTTGGTCGCCCATCTGCATGATCAATTGTTGAATACGGCGGTCCATATTCGCTTCAACTTCGTCCTCACCTACTGTTACGGAATCAATTTCCGCATGGTGGATCAATAACTTCTGAAATAGCAACTCTTCAAAAACCTCACAATATGATACAGCCTTGCCAAAATTCTGGCGATTGAAGACATCATACTGTTCTTCAATTTCACTTTGAAGAATGATATCACCACCAACTATGGCAGCCACACCATCCACTGTTTTCGGCTGAGCATGCGCGAAAATGGGAATTCCTAGGTATAGACTAGTAAATAATAAGTGTGCCTTCTTCAATTGCATCTTCAATGATATTTTCTTCTACACGCTCGATTAGTTTTAATCGACGTTTGTTTAACAACACCTTACGAACTCGCTCATCTACATATTCCAGCGGGCTGTAACTATCCTCTAATCGGACATCTTTGACCTCTACAAAATACGTAAGAACAGTGTCTTCACAGGTAAATTTTTTAGTCCTATCAAAGTAGATATAAGGATTACTCACATCGATCGGAATCTCTGCAATAAAATCATCCATAGGAACCCAGATTGAGTCCTTATAGTTACTTTGTTTCGTGGCGAATACCTCGGCCCAGTCAAGGAACTTTTCCTGCTGACTTGTCGATGTAAACCAACGCTTCGCTTCACTCATTTTTTGGGCCCCAACAGGCGCGGCAATGTATTTCGCCTGTACTATGCGCTCCTTTAGTTCAAAACTTGATTTATTCGCTTCGTAATACTCCCTTACCTCCTCTTCGACAATGGTCGTATCGAGGTTTTGATTGATGTAACGATCAATGTAAGCATGCTTCAATAAATCATTTCGATATTGCTCAACCAAATCCTCAAAGTCCTGCAATTCCTCACGTAAATTAAACTCCGCAGCCTGCACTAAAAGTACATTCTTCGCCCAGGTTGTAATAATCAAATCAACATACCCTGCACTATCAGCAGCCTCCATAGATCCAGATGAAGGCAAGCGATCTTGAATGTCCTCGAAATATAGTTTTTCAGAGCCCAATTGTGCCAACAGCACTGGCTCCTCTATTCTTGGAGCACAAGATACAGCTAGGGCATAGATTCCTATGTATATGAGACTACGCACTATTCCAAGTCTTCAAAAACCTGAGCTTTTACCTCTTCGTTAACACGTACATCAAACTTCTTGCGAAGTGAGGCTACCCAAATTTTTTCCAACTGGTCTTGGTAACTCGCAATGACAAGTCCTTTAATCTCATTCAATGCTTTAGGAGCAGAAGGGTGACTGATTTCAACTAGTAAAACAACATAGCCGCCCGTACTGAGTTCTTTTGGACCATATACTCCTTTATCCATACTCCAAATTTCTTGAAATACTGACTCGTCTTTCTGTTGTGCTATGCCTGATGCGTAGGCAATGCTCAGAGCTTCTTGGCTTTCAAGCAACTCATCTACCTTATCACGACGATGATTAGATAACCATTTAGCAATGCGCCTCGCATCTTTAGCTTCCTTACAAACCCAGTAATTATAAGTAATACGGTCGTCCCAACGGTAGTTTTCCTTAATGCGCTCATACTCCAGAGCAATACCGGTGCTATCCTTAGCAGCCTTATCCCAAACTTCTTCTTGGGTCAAATCAAAGAGCAAGATGCCTTCGCGGTATTCTCGGACTAAATTTCTGAAATCCGCATACTTCGATTCTAACTGGCTGTCTTCGTAAGCCATAACCTTATCGTTGCACAAAGTGTTGAATTGCAAGCGAAGAAATTCCTCGCCCTTACCACCAACCTCGACTTGTTGATTTTGTGCCCAGAAAGAAAGCACATCAGATACCGTTACTTTTTGATCGGCAAAGGCTGCCACTGTTCGGTTCTTGTATCTCTCAGGAATGTACCAAGTCTGATTTTCGAAGGCTTTGATATTCACAAGTCTGAGGGCATAAGCGTAGCCATTTTCATCAATTTTGAAATTGTAATCTTGCTTGAGTTGCTTAACAAACCGCTTAGCGCCAATGGCATTTCTACTGTCTCTTTTCACTTTCTTACGCAATTCCTTCGCCATTGAATCAAAGGATCCAATAGGTTTCTTCTCGATTAATTGTATCACATGCCATCCAATGGAAGTTTGGATAGGAGCTGAATAATCTCCGGGGCTTTGGAGTGCGAACGCTGCCTCTTCAAAAGTTGGCATCATTTTATTAATGCCGAACTCTGGCAACTCACCCATCTTATCCTTCGTACGACGGTCTTCGCTGTACTCCAATAAATCCATAAAAGACTCTCCATTCTGTAGGCGGGTATAAATTTCTTGAGCACTGCGTTCAGCACGCTGTACTTGAGAAGATTCCGCGCCATTATTTGCCGCAAAGAAAATATGACGAACACGCACTGTCCCACTCGCTGGACGACGGTCGGTAGTCTTTATCAAGTGATAACCGTATTGTGTACGAACCGGCATACTGATTTCTCCTTGCTTTATATCGTAAGAAGCTGATTCAAAGGGATATACCATACTGAACGCTGTAAAGAACCCAAGGTCTCCACCCTGCTTGGCGCTCCAGGTATCAGCACTTTGCGTACGGGCTGCATTTTCGAAGGTCAACTTGCCTTTCAAGATGGTCGCGCGTAAATCCATAAGCTGATTGTACACCTTCAGGGTATCCGCTGGCAAGGCACCACCGTCCAAGGCAATCATGATATGAGAGGCACGAACTTCTTCTTGCATTCGCTCGAAGGCCTCATTCAATAGCTCTTGCTCTGCACCTTGATCACTTAAATATGGTTTGGCTAATTGTGCTCTGTATCCTCCAAATTCACTCAAAAATTGAGACGAAGTATCGCGGTGTTGAAAATAGGCTTCAGCAATTTTCAATTTAAATGTGATGTACAGGTCCAAGTATTCCTCCGGAGTTTTAGGATCGATTGCCTCTCCTACGCCCTTGTTCTTTTCATATACAGCAGTGAACTCACCGGCCGTAACGATGACATCACCCACTTGAAATAAAACGGAATTCTCTTGTGCATTTACTTCTAACCCCATTGCCAATAGAGCAAGGAGTACTAATCTAATTTTCTTCATTTATCTGCTGTAATTAGGTGCTTCTCTAGTAATACTAACGTTGTGCGGATGGCTTTCCTGCATACCCGCAGAAGTAATCTGTACAAACCGTGCAGTTTCCTTAAGTATAGGAATGTTTTTAGAGCCACAATAGCCCATTCCTGCACGCAATCCACCAATGAATTGGTAGATTACCTCTCCTACTTCGCCTTTATAAGGTACACGACCAACAATACCTTCAGGAACAAGCTTTTTCATATCGTCTTCAACATCTTGGAAATAGCGGTCTTTCGAACCATCGGACATGGCCTCAACAGAACCCATACCTCTATATGTTTTATACTTTCTGCCTTCGTAGATCACCGTTTCTCCTGGACTTTCCTTTGTTCCTGCAAACATAGAACCCAGCATCACAGAATCTGCGCCGGCAGCAATGGCCTTAACAATATCACCGGTGAAACGAATCCCACCATCTGCAATTACGGGGATTCTGTTATCAATAGCCTTAGCCACTTCCATTACCGCACTTAATTGAGGATACCCTACACCTGCAACAATACGCGTGGTACAAATAGATCCTGGACCAATACCTACTTTAACGGCATCGGCACCCGCCTCCATCAAATATAAGGCTGCCTCAGCCGTAGCAATATTACCAACGACTACATCCAAATTAGGGAATTTAGATTTCACACTTTGCAAAGCGTTGACAACGCCCTTGGTATGTCCATGAGCAGTATCGATAATCACCGCATCTACACTACTCTCGTTCAAAGCGCTTACTCGTTCTACAACATCATGTGTTACGCCTACGGCAGCAGCAACGCGTAAACGACCATATTTGTCTTTATTCGCATTTGGCTTGATCTTAATCTTGGTTATATCTCTGTAGGTAATCAACCCCACAAGTTTGTTGTTGGCGTCTACCACTGGTAATTTTTCGATTTTGTATTCCTGAAGAATAGCTTCGGCCTCCTCCATTGTGCCGTTAGGCTCTGTAGTAACCAAGTTTTCCTTCGTCATAACCTCATCAATGAGACGATCGTTATTCTTCTCAAAGCGCAAATCACGATTGGTAATAATACCAATGAGCTCTTTATCTTCATTAACCACGGGAATCCCTCCAATTCTGAACTCTGCCATCATCGCCTTAGCATCGCGAACGGTTGCATCTTTACTTAATGTCACAGGATCTAAGATCATTCCACTTTCAGCACGCTTAACTTTACGAACCTCCATGGCTTGTTGCTCAATGCTCATGTTTTTATGGATTACCCCAATACCACCTTCTTGAGCTATAGCAATGGCCATGGCGCTCTCTGTTACCGTATCCATCGCAGCAGAAACAATAGGCGCCTTCATTCCAATATTTTGGCTGAAATTCGAGGAGAGGTCCACATCACGCGGCAGGACGTCAGAATAGTTCGGTACGAGCAAGACATCGTCGTACGTCAATCCTAAATTGAGAACTTTATCGTTATTATGTGACATTGCAATTCCGATTTGAATTGCGCTCAAAGGTACACAATTAATCTGAAAGAAAACGGGCGGCCGCTGGCCGCCCGTAAGGTTGAAATTCTTATAACAATTAGTTCAATAAAGTAAAGTTTCCGCGCTCCTCAATGGGCACATCTTCTAAACTTCTATACCTAATATAATAGGTATATACCCCAATCTTGGCTTCTTTGCCTCCAATCATACCGTCCCAACCTTCATTGAGATCATTAGTACGGAATACTTCTTCTCCCCATCTGTTCTGAATAAATAAGGTATAACTATCTGGTCGCGCGAACACACCTTGAGGTTTCCATAAACGGTTTTTAAATTCATCAGATTTTGGATTAAAGGCACTTGGCACCCATAGACGGGCTTTATGCACAGCACAAGCCACATTAGAACGCGCATTAAATTTCATGCCGAATTCATCGCGCCAGGGAATGATACCATCTTTGGCAATGGCCTTCACATAGTAGCAGAATTTACCCTTACTATTTGAATAAGGCTTAATATCATCTAAGAACGCAGTGTCTGATGTACTTCCTGCCAGCGTATATGATCCACCTCCATTAATTGACCGGTAAATTTCATACTTTTCAACACCTCCGTCGAAGTCACGATACTTCGTCCACATCAATTGGTTTGTTAAGTTACCAATAGCTTCTACGCTCAATAAAATATTTGTACCCAGGTTTGAAATGGTATCCATCGCACCACAAGAATCGCGTGAAGCCACTCTGTAGTAGTAACTACGGCTGGTTGGATCACCTGTAAAGTCTATGAATTTTACTTCCCATGGACCCAATGCTGGTTTAACAACAGTTCCGATGGTCATATATGGACCTATCTCATCATCAGCACGTTGGATGTTGAAATCAATTACATCGGCACCTGGATCGATATAAGCATATAAATCAACTCCATTCTGAGAGTTGACAGAAGCTCTACCTAAGTACAATACCTTAGACTTCTGAACCACAGCAGAGCTGTTACACACCCTGTTAGAAGTGGAACTGATAGTACCAGTGGTATCTACCGCGCGAACATAGTAGCAATAAGAATACCCATTGATGATTCCGTAATGGTTAAATGTAGTATCGAGATTGCCACCTTTCAACAGTACTCCAGTAAGTGTCCCACCAAGTGGATCTGTAATATCTGCATACAAGTTGTAGGCAGCTGGTTGTGTCTGGGTCCACCCTTTGTAAGTATTCCATCGAATACGAGCATAACCATCACATGGATCTACCCCTAGGTTGAGGAAGATAGTACTTGAAGGAGTGGTATTCCCTACTGAACTTTGATTACCACAACTATCCACCGCAGTGATGAGATATGTTTCACTCTCGTTCTCAGCATTTGATAATGCATATACCCATGGCATAGATGTTGCGTAGTTCGTCGCTAAAATAGAATCAATAGGTTGGAAGAAGCCACCATTGTCTTTTCTGTAAATGCGGTAGTAAACTACGTCACTATCCGATGATGCTTGCCAAGATAAAGCAGCTAAATTTCCACTGGCTACAGTAACACTGTCAAACACCACCGGAGCTGGCGGTGTCTTATCAGAGAAAAAACCACTGTCCGTCGTGCTCTCACAAGTGGTATTATAACGAACTTGATAGTTCAACCACTCCCCACAGAATGCCACTGAGTCAGTGTAGGTAAAGTCGTCCGTTGAACCTATTTGTACCCAATCACCCGAATTAATCGGGGCTTCTACCCAAACATCATAGACGGTATTGGTATCGCCACGTAGCCAACTATTCCAATTGAGGACAGCTACAGAGGAGTTTGGCGGAGGAGGGAATGCTTGTAGGTTAACGCGAATGTTTTGAAGCGTATCTGTCGGCTCTGAAAGTAATCCACAACCACCAGCTACTTGGATTGTATATCCGTTTACAGCATTTGGATCAGCACCAGCATCTGTATATGAAGTTGTTGACCAATCATAAATCGTATCAATAGCTACCTGATTACCCAAGGTATCTATTCTATTGATTAAATAATAATCCCAATTAAAACCAGTATCAGCACTGGTTGCCCAATCAAAGGTTACTCCAAAATCATCTTGGAAGATACATGCATTACTAATATCTGGACGTCTAGGCATATAGTTCTTCACCTTCACCACCACCTTTTTGTATGCGAAGCGGTTAATAGGACATTGATTATCCTGCATCCTTAAGTAGAAGGAATATTCTGATTTCAATGCACCACACTGGTATTGCTGATAGAACAAGTGGTTACAATCTATATACCAGTTGAACTGAACATTATTAATACCCGGATAGGTAAATACATTACCGGGATTAAGAGAAGACAGCGTAGCACAAGGTGGATTAAACAAACAGTTGTTAGGGTTGCTGTAGTTCGAGGCCGAACTCAAGTTACCCCCACTAGCCTTGAATTGAATGTTCTGAGAGGTACAGTTGGGATTAGGATATGGGTCTGCAGAAGAAATCTTGAACCGTACTGTATCACCAGGATATACTTCGGTGTAATAGTAAATGGTATCTCCTGCGGTATTAACAACTGGAGTAAGAATTGTAGGGTTCATCAATGACGAATCTATAGTTAATGACATTTCCGGTTCTTGATCCACAAATGCTGACGAACATAGTCCTGTCGGAGGTGTACATGCCACTGTCACAATAGGAATATCACGATATATTTCTCCAATTAATTGCCCACAACGCCACTCCTCGATTTTAACACAGGTTGCCCATGATCCTGCAACTGCAGAATTAAAGGTGATTTCTCCTGTTTCATTGTTGATATCAGCACCCGTTGAGCTCCCCGTAGAAGGCATAGGATTGTTGTATGTGTATCCTGAGGCAAAGTTTACCGAGTTCGAAGCAGGGTTTGATGAGAAAGATGTAGCAGCCCAGGGGTAAGACCAATCGTAATACAAAGAATCCAAATCTGGATCGTAACCTAGGTTGTTGTACACTACATCAACTCCGGTACATGAAATTACCTGAGGGTCTTCGAGGAAGTTAGGTGAGCTATCAAAGCATGTAGGGTTACCACCTGTAGTCGCTGTCAATGGTGAAGTACTTCCCGCTGGGGTGTATGGGTACATCACAGCACGCAATAAATAAGATGCAGAAGATGGCGAGTTGATATTAGATAT
>DMQR01000048.1 GCA_003455605.1 Cryomorphaceae bacterium
TACCGAGCTATTCAAAGGAATTTAACAATCTCTTAGTCTTGGAGCCCAATTGGTCATAGAAGGAATGTATTTTTGCGCTTTAAACCATGATTTGCAATGCGCGAAATCGGAAAATACAAACCAGGAGAAATTGAATCTAAGTGGTACACCTACTGGTTGGATAACAATTGCTTTCACGCGGAAGTCAGTGATAAAGAGCCGTACACAATTGTAATCCCGCCGCCAAATGTCACTGGTTTACTCCACATGGGACACATGCTGAACAATACGGTACAAGATGTACTCATTCGTCGTTCGCGTATGCTTGGTTTGAACGCTTGTTGGGTGCCAGGTACCGACCATGCGTCTATTGCAACTGAAGCTAAGGTGGTAAAGCGCCTTCGAGAACAGGGCATTAAAAAGTCAGCTTTAACGCGCGAGAATTTCTTGAAATATGCCTGGGATTGGACCGATGAATACGGCGGTATCATTCTAAAGCAGTTGCGCCGCCTAGGAGCATCTTGCGATTGGGACCGCACGGCATTCACTTTAGACGAAGTGCGCAGCGAGCAAGTCATCGATGTATTTATAGACCTACATCAAAAGGGCATGATCTACCGCGGTATTCGTATGGTGAATTGGGATCCAGTGGCACTAACGGCAGTATCGGATGAGGAAGTAATCCACAAGGAAGAGAACAGCCGTCTGTACTACATGACCTATAAGATAGAGGGATCAGATGAGGCCTTGCAAGTAGCAACGACGCGTCCTGAAACGATTTTTGGTGATACTGCGGTTTGTGTGAATCCTAAAGACGATCGCTACCAGCATTTGAAAGGCAAGAAGGCCATCGTTCCTCTAGTCGGGCGCGCAGTGCCGATTATTTTCGACGAATACGTTGATATCGAGTTTGGTACCGGAGCACTCAAGGTGACCCCAGCACATGATATTAATGACCAAATGTTGGGCGATAAGCACAGCTTGGAAGTCATTGATATATTCGATCAGCACGCTGCACTGAACGAGCACGGTGGTGAGTTTTCCGGCTTGGATCGATTCGATGCACGTAAAAAAGTAGCAAAAGCACTAGAAGAGACCGGTCTGTTGGTCGAGACCAAGGATCTTAGAAACAAAGTCGGACGCAGTGAGCGTAGCGATGCAGTGATTGAACCGCGTCTGAGTATGCAGTGGTTCTTGAAGATGTCAGATTTGGCCAAGCCGGCTATTGATGGTGTGAAATCAAAGGACATTACCTTACATCCTCCGCACGCTGAAAAGACCTACCTCTACTGGATGGAGAACATTAAAGATTGGTGTATTTCACGTCAGCTTTGGTGGGGACATCGCATACCAGCTTGGTACGATGCAGGGGGCAATGTAGCCGTGTGCAAGACCAAAGAAGAAGCCGTTGTAGCCCTCGGTACTGATGCTGTACACCAAGACGAAGATGTCATGGATACATGGTTTAGTTCATGGCTATGGCCGTACAGCGTATTCTCTGGAAACCAGGAAGAGGAAGATTATTTCTACCCAACCAATACACTAGTTACCGGACAGGATATCATTTTCTTCTGGGTAGCCCGTATGATTATGGCAGGGTACGAGTTCAAAGGAAAGCGCCCATTCAAGGATGTGTACTTCACCGGTATGGTTCGCGATAAGAAGCGTCGTAAGATGTCGAAATCCCTGGGCAATAGTCCCGATCCGCTTGATCTTATCGATAAATACGGTGCCGACGGTGTTCGTGTAGGTATGCTCATGACTGCTCCTGCAGGAAACGATCTATTGTTTGACGAAGACCTCTGTTCTCAAGGTTCTTTCTTTGCGAATAAAGTGTGGAATGCCTTCAGATTGGTAGGCATGTGGGAGGCCGATGCCCAGGGCATGAGCGCTTCGGAATCACTTTCGGTTCTATGGATGCGCAATCGCATTGGTGAAGCTTTAGTAGCGCTAGAAAGTAGCTTTGAAAAATATAGATTATCTGAGGCGTTGATGACGACCTACAAGCTGGTTTGGGACGATTTCTGTTCGTGGTATCTTGAAATGGTTAAACCTGCAAAAGGCGCCCAAATCTCAGTCGAAGCGTTGGAGGCTACCAAATCAATCTTCAACACACTGTTGGAAATCATGCACCCGTTCATGCCGTTTATTACGGAAGAATTGTGGCAGAACCTTGCACAGCGTGGAGCAGGGGAGACCATCAACTTTGCCGCTTGGCCTACCCTCAAAGTGGAAGATCAGGCGATCCTAAAATCATATGCACACTTCGCTGAGGTAGTAAGCGGTGTTCGTACGGTACGCAATGAAAATCGTATCGCTCCGAAAGAGGTGTTGACGATTGAGATTGCGGAAGGAACGGCGCACGATGCAGCCTTTGATGCACTCATCATTAAGCTTGCCAATGTTGAGGCGATCGCAACCGTAAGCCAAGTAAAGAAATCCGCATTCAGCTTTGTGGTTGGTGGTATCAATTACACCATCCCGGCTGATACCTTCGTGAACGTTGACGATGAGATTGTCAAGCTTGAAGAAGAATTAGCTTACACGCAAGGGTTCTTGAAGAGCGTCGAGAAAAAACTAAGCAATGAGCGCTTTGTTTCTAATGCGCCTGAGGCTATCGTTGCCTCTGAACGTAAAAAGCAAGCGGATGCTGAAGCTAAAATAACCTTGATTACGCAGCGTCTGGAAGCTTTGAAAGGATAGTAAATAATAGCTCTTAACACAAAAGCCCGGCGCACGCGCCGGGCTTTTTTTAGGTTCGAGGTATGGAACCTAGTTGGGGCCTTTCTGAGATATAACCACTAACACTCACACACGAAAAACAGAACAGGCCCCGCGATTTACCGCGACCTATGTATGGCTACGGTATATATGGTCTTACATAAGCGCTTGGTCGGTTGACCTTTCTTTTGGCGGCTTACATACATCTTTAGGTCTAAGGTTTTATTGCCGTTCTTTACGAAGCAACTTTCAATGGCTAATTGGTCATTGAGCTCTGCGGCGTTGTACATTTTTATATCAATGTTCACCACCTTCTCCTTCCATTGCTCGTTAAGCTGCAATGCTTTAAGACGCTTTTTCTTCACTCCATTCATGTGATCCATCAACGCCCAGAGGGTAAGATTCCCGTATACATCAACCATGGTATGGTCTACTTGGACCAATTCCTTTATTTTGATTGGACCTGAATTTCTTAAGCTGTTGAGAAAATTCTTCATGATGTAGTTAAAAAAAAGAGCACCTTCCGGGGGAAGGCGCTCTTGTTATTATTGGTTGTTATATTCTAATTCTATGCCTTCACTTTACTCAATAACAACCCC
>DMQR01000157.1:0-2404 GCA_003455605.1 Cryomorphaceae bacterium
AAAGAAAAATCTCCATGTATCATTTTCATCGATGAAATCGATGCCATTGGCCGTGCCCGTGGCAAAAACAACTTTACCGGAGGAAATGACGAGCGCGAAAACACCTTGAACCAACTCTTGACAGAGATGGACGGTTTTGGCACCAACGAACATGTGATTGTTATGGCGGCCACCAACCGCGCAGATATTTTGGACCGCGCCTTGATGCGTGCAGGTCGTTTCGATCGCATCATCTACGTGGATCTACCAGAACTGAACGAACGTGAGGACATCTTCAAAGTACACCTGAAGGGTATCAAAACAGACGATACTGTCGATGTGAAGTTATTGAGCAAGCAGACGCCTGGTTTCTCTGGAGCAGATATTGCCAACGTATGTAATGAAGCTGCATTAATTGCTGCCCGCAAAGGCAATAAAAATGTGGGCAAACAAGATTTCTTAGATGCCGTCGATCGCATAGTGGGAGGATTGGAAAAGAAAACTAAGATCATTACTCCAGAAGAGAAAAAAGTCATTGCATACCATGAGGCGGGTCACGCGGCTGTGAGTTGGTTGCTCGAGCATGCTGCACCACTAGTGAAGGTCACAATCGTACCGCGCGGTCGCTCCTTAGGAGCCGCATGGTACCTGCCGGACGAGCGCCAAATCACCACAACTGAGCAGATGCTTGACGAAATGGCTGCTACTATGGGAGGACGCGCCGCAGAGCATGTGGTGTTCGATAAGATCTCCACCGGAGCCTTGAGTGATTTGGAAAAAGTGACTAAGCAAGCCCGTGCCATGGTGACCATCTATGGTTTGAACGACGAGCTTGGAAACATTACGTATTACGACAGCCAAGGCCAGAGTGAATACATGCAAAAGCCGTATTCAGAAACTACCGCTGAGAAGATTGATAAAGAGATTAGCAAGATCATCGAAGGTCAATACCAACGTGCAATCGAGTTGTTGGGTTCGAATAGAGAAAAATTGGATCAATTAGCCCAGCTCCTACTCGACAAAGAAGTCATCTTCAAAGAAAACGTCAAGGAAATATTTGGCCCACGTCCATGGGACAAGCAAGAAGAAGTCGTTGCTGAGTCAGAAGCACCTGTCGCCGAAGCTTCTGAACCTACTCAAGCAGAGGAAGATACTCCTGCAGCGGAATAAACACTCGTAAATAAGAAAGATAACCCGCGCCCGTTGGGCGCGGGTTTTTTTGTTGATAGCTCTATTGCGGCTAAGTGGTTATTTGAAATCCACACCTTATTTTTGATATATATCTACGTTATGGCTCGTCAACAAGGATTTTTCTCAAAGCTTAAAAGCAGCCTCTTGGGTTCTTCAATTGAACAAGAAGAAGAGCGTGGAAAATTCGCCCCCAAAGTAGAGCAGCCACTGGACGAAAAATTCGTCTCTCAATTCACCGAAGGCGGAGGTAATTTCATGTATTGCCCGTCGAAGGAGGATGCTATAGACGAGCTCAAATTATATGCCGAAGAGCAAGGATGGAAAGGTTTATTCATCGCTACTCCTGCTATGGCAGATTGGGCCAACAGCTTAAAATTGGCAGCTACTTTTGAAAACGACGGTCAATATCCCGTGGTCATGACCGGATGTGAAGCACTTATTGCCTTCAACGGCGGTATTATGATTCATTCACATCATACAGGCGGAAGAAAATTGGGGGACCTGCCCCAGCACCATATACTTATCGCTTACACTTCCCAAATCGTAGAGAACTTACGAGACGGCATGACCGCCATCAATCAAAAATACCGTGAACAACGCCCGAGTAATATCTCAGTCATTCGTGCGCCTCACGACCAGGCAGTGGAATTGGCCTCAGCTGATCCAAACAAAGGGCGTACCGTTTTTGTAATCCTCATCGAAGACGAAGCCTGATGGGAAAACGCGCACTCTTCGGCTTTATTTATGCCGGTGTCCTAATCGGTATTTTAGGCTTTACCCCTTACGGCACCTACATGCTGGCTTTCTTCACGCTTTTATTGCTGAACGAAGTCGCACGAATCCTTGATGTTCAGAGCAGGTTGCCTTTGATGACCTTCACATCGCTGTTTTTGATTGGAGGAGCCATTGGAAATTGGGGCGGGCCACAAGACATTATCAGCGCCACCCTAGCCATTGGCATCATGATGGTGTTGGCCTTGTTACGCACGGAGCGTCCCGCGCACGAAATGCGCCGCGGTTTGTTTGCGCTAGCCTATGTATTCCTCCCGATGGCCGTGATCATTCAGACCACTAGGGATTTTTCAGAATTGATCTTGTTCCTCTTTACCATGATATGGGCGTCAGACACCTTCGCCTATTTGACCGGTCGCTCGTTCGGAAAGCATCCCTTTGCACCGAAACTCAGCCCTAAGAAAACCATTGAAGGATTTGCAGGTGGCGTGGTAGGAACCAT
>DMQR01000157.1:2798-5726 GCA_003455605.1 Cryomorphaceae bacterium
GTATTGGCAGCTGTGGTATCTATTACTGCCCCCTTTGGAGATTTAGTAGCTTCCTCTCTAAAACGCGAAGCAGATGTGAAAGATTCCGGCTTATTTTTGCCGGGTCACGGCGGGGCGTTGGACAGATTAGATAGCTTCCTGACCTCGGCACCCATCGCGATACTTATTTATCAATACATGATATGAAACTACATAGAGAAGGTAAAGGCACCCTAGCCGTTGTTTTCCTTTCCTTGGTCATCCTGAACAGCCTTGTGCAGTGGGCAACGAAATTGGCCTGGTTAGAATTTTCGGTACTCGCCTTGAGCGTTGTGCTATACGCCATTGTACTGCAATTCTTCCGCAATCCAACACGCACCATCACCATCAATCCGAAAGGCATGCTGTGCCCTGCGGACGGAAAGGTGGTGACTATTCAGGAAGTATTTGAAGATGAAATTTTAAAGGACAAGTGTATTCAAATATCCATTTTCATGTCGCCGTTTAATGTACACGTAAACCGGTACCCACTTGGCGGTAAAGTAATTGATGCCATTCACCACCCGGGAAAATTCTTAGTGGCATGGCATCCTAAGAGCTCAACGTTGAACGAGCGTACCACCGTAGCCGTAGAGAATGAAAACTGGGGTAAGGTAGTCTTCCGTCAAATTGCTGGCGCCGTAGCACGGCGCATCGTGATGTATGCTAAACCCGGCGATATGGCTGCCCAGGGTTCAGAATTTGGATTCATCAAATTCGGATCTCGTGTGGATCTGTTCTTGCCGCTGGACAGCGACGTCAGGGTCAAAGAAGGTGATGTTGTGAAGGGCGGTATTACCGTGCTTGCGATACTTAACGCCTAAACTTCCAACTCTTTTACCCACGCCAATACCAAATCGAATTGTTCCGCTTTGGTTATCTCGCTATTGTCTAAAGTCCGAGCATCTGATGCTGCAATAAGTGGGGAATCTGCGCGCTCCATATCTGCTTTATCTCTAGACTGCAGGTTTTCCAATACCTCAGCAACGGTCCAGTATTGGCCTTTGGCAGCAAGTTCCTGTTGGCGGCGTTCGGCACGCACCTGATCTGAGGCGGTCATGAAGATTTTTAATTCCGCATTTGGGAATACTACCGTTCCAATATCGCGACCGTCCATGACCACCCCACCATCGAGGGCCATGGCTTGTTGAAGGGCCACCAAATGTCTTCGGACTGGTACTAGCTTCGCGACGTGACTCACGACATTGCTCACTTCCATATTACGAATTTCTTCTTCTACGCGTTCGCCGTTCAAATGAGTGGCATTCATTCCCTGACCATCCAGTTCAAAGGAAATCTGCACGTCCGGTAATGAATGTTTGATCTTATCCCCTTGGCAACCTCTTGCTGCACTGACCCAACGGTTGCGTAAGGCATAAAGTGCTACTGCACGATACATTGCACCGGAATCCACATAGATATAGCCCAAAGCTTTGGCTAAATCCTTTGCCAGGGTACTCTTACCCGTGGAGCTGTGTCCGTCGATTGCTATGGTCAGTGATTTTGGCATGCTCAGGTCTTAGAATTTCAGGCTCAAAGATAGCGTATTCATGCGCCCCGCCACGCTGCGAAGTTCATTCGCGAAGTGGAGGTGAAACTTGTTGAAATAGAGACCCGCACCTGCGCTGAAACCCGCACTTGTACGGCGATCAGGTAAGCTCATTTCGTATTGACGACGGAAATTATAGCCCAGCATCAAGTGTAGTCTGTCGGTTGGCAAGAATTCCAGTGAGCCGCTTAAGTGGCGGAGCGCCAGGTTGAGTGTGCTCATATCTAGCTGTGTGGTAACCCCCGTTACGGGGTCCACACTTACCATGTTTGGATCATCATAGCCCAAGTTTGGACGTTGGAGCTGGTCAATAACAAAAGTCCAACGAAATGGAGCGTGCGCTAATTTATCACCCACGGCAAAAAGGATGTTCAACGGCATGTGTTCATAGGTCGCGCCAAAGGTTGTAAGTTGCGTTCCGGCATTTTTGATAATAAAGCCATAGTTCGGCCCAGTAGAACCTCTGTACATCAACGCGACATCAGAGGCAACGGCCCAGCTTTGGTAACTTTCGTAGGTTCCATTCACTAATTTCGCAGTTACCCCCAGACGAATGCCATTCCAGGAGAACAGTTCGGTTCCTAAAGTGAAGGCAAGGTCTCCAGCATAAAATTGGCCTGTAGAATTCCCCCATTGATCGGTACCATTGAACACTCCGTACTGAATGGTTTGTGCACTGGCAATCATTGGGCGACTCCTGAGCTCAAACGAATAGCTACCCTGAAGCAGCTGAATGCCTTCGCCCAAGCTTCCCGAGCTCATCTCGAGTTGGTACAAGGAAGAATCCGTGAGTAGCAGCGGATTTTGAACGGCAAAGGCTCCCACACGGCCCTCATGCACATAGGCTGCATTGCCCAGCGCCGAGGCACCGGCAAAAATGGAGCGGTCCAGAAATGAAAAAACACTTTTGCCGCCGCTCTGCCCAAACAAAGCGGTCGTCCAGAACAATGCTATGAATAGGTTTCTAATCAACTTTTGGGTGTGGCCGGAACCTCTAGTTTCTTGGGTGATTTCACCTTTTGTTCTAAGATAGCTAAATCCAACACTTCCTTCATCTCATTAACGTAATGGAAGACCATGCCTTTGACATAGTGTGCTTCAATTTCTTCGATATCCTTGCGGTTTTTCTCGCAAAGGATGATGGTATTGATTTTAGCACGCTTCGCCGCTAGTATTTTTTCTTTGATACCCCCCACCGGCAGTACTTTTCCACGTAGGGTGATTTCTCCAGTCATCGCCATTTTTGGTGCCACCTTCTTTTGAGTGAACAAGCTGACCAATGCCGTGAGTAAAGTAACCCCCGCACTAGGTCCGTCCTTTGGAATGGCCCCTTGTGGTACGTGAATATTGATGTCATAGGC
>DMQR01000083.1:0-5519 GCA_003455605.1 Cryomorphaceae bacterium
ATGAATCTCACTACACGGACCACATGGACCGCTTTCGCCCATTTCCCAAAAGTTGTCATTCTTACTTCCGTCTAAAATTCGGTCGGCGTCCACGTGCTGCGCCCAAATACTTTCAGCTTCATTATCACGAGGTAATCCATCATCTTGATCACCGCCAAAAATGGTGATATACAATCTGTCCTTGTCGAGACCATATACTTCTGTCAACAATTCCCAGGCCCAGTTAATGGCGTCCTCCTTGAAGTAATCGCCGATGGACCAGTTCCCCAGCATTTCAAACAAGGTATGGTGATACGTATCGTGCCCTACCTCGTCCAAATCATTGTGTTTACCGCTGACGCGCAAACATTTCTGAGTATCGGCGATACGTACATTTTTCGGGGCCGCATTGCCCATGAAGAAGTCTTTGAACGGGTTCATACCCGCGTTGACAAACATGAGTGTGGGGTCCGATTTATTCACCACCGGCGATGAAGGTACAATTTCGTGGCCCTTGCTCTCAAAAAACTCTAAAAATTTGCGACGTATCTCTTTAGAAGTCAGCATACTGTGTATAATTCCCAATACGGGATAATTAAGGTTTTAACTGAAAATCGTTTCTTTGTTGCACAATAATCGTGTAGGAATTGCGTCTTAGCAAAAATAACGCACAAAGTATGGCTAAAGTAAAATACACATACGATTCTAAAACACTGTCTTACAAGAAGATAGACCGAAGTTGGAAGGTACGCCTCAAAGAGTTTACCCTCTTCGCGTTCGTTTCAATGGCATTTGGATTCGTGTTTTACCTGGCAGCGGACCTCTGGTTTGAGAGTCCAAAGGAGCGCAAAATGAAGCGAGAATTGGACAATATGGTCATCCAGTATGACCTAATGAATGGAAAATTAGACCAATTAGCCGACGTACTCGGTGATATCGAAAAACGCGATGATGAAATCTATCGTACCATCTTTGAAGCCGGTCCTATTCCAAACGAAGTTCGTACCGCTGGATTTGGAGGTGCCAACCGCTATAAAAACTTGGAGGGTTTCAATAATTCGGAGCTACTGATCGACACGCGTAAAAAGCTAGATCAAATCGCCGGCCGCGCGTATGTGCAGACAAAAAGCTTCGATGATGTTGTAGAAATGGCGCGGGACAAAGAGCAAATGCTCGCTGCTATCCCAGCCATTCAGCCGGTGGCAAACAAGAATTTGAAGCGCATGGCATCAGGATATGGGTATCGCATCCACCCTATTTATAAAGTACGCAAAATGCATTGGGGTACGGATTTCTCTGCTCCTACCGGCACACCTATCTACGCCACGGGAGATGGTAAAGTAACCAAATACAAGCGTTCACGCGCTGGCTACGGTAACCACATCATCATTGACCACGGGTACGGGTACCAAACCTTATATGCTCACATGAGTAAGGTGGATGTTCGCCGTGGGCAGAAAGTAAAGCGTGGTGATATCATTGGATATATAGGTTCTTCAGGCCGCTCTACGGCGCCGCACTTGCACTACGAAGTCATCAAAGACGGCCGCAAAATCAATCCGGTAAACTATTTCTTCAACGACTTAAGTCCAGAGGAATATGAGATGATGCTGGAATTCAGCAGTAATTCGAACCAGAGCTTCGATTAATGTTTTGGGCACACCAAGGGAGTGTGCTATCTTTAAGTGTACTTAAATACCTGCTATGGTACCGCAATTGGACAAACTATATTATGATATTGGCGAAGTCGCCGCCATGTTCGACCTGAACACGTCCAACCTGCGCTATTGGGAGAAGGAATTCAAACAATTGGTCCCAAAGAAGACTGGAAAGGGAAAGCGCAAGTTCAGCCAGAACGATGTTCGGCTGATTGCTACCATTAACCACCTAGTCAACGACCGCGGATACACACTTGAGGGGGCGCGAAAGCACCTAAGCAGTAACAAAAAAGAATCCGTCGACAAAGTCGAAGTCTTAGAAAAACTCACCTATGTGAAAGGCGAACTACAGAAGATCCTTCGCACGATGAAAGCAGAATAAAAATCAATAAAACCCGCGCGGGCTCCGCCCGCGGGGGTTTTTAAATGCCTAAAACTCGAAAGTCAAACCTGTCATGATGTTGAAGGTCGCTTGTGCGTAGTAGTACGGGATATCGCCCCACATGTATCCATTGGCTGCATATGACGTATTGCCCAAGTTTCTGAACTCCACAAATCCAATCAAGCGCTGCATATCGCTGCAATTCCAAGTGTACGAGGTACGCGCGTTGATGATGTGATAGGCCGGTAGACTGTGTGCCTCGAGGCCTTCGTTCGATAGGTATTGCTTGCCTACGTATTGGTTCCAAAGTGTCACCTCAAAACCTTTCTTAGCATAGATTAATCGTGCGCTAGCCGCTGCGCTAGGAGAGAAAGCAATGGGCGTATTACCCACAAATGAGGAGGCAGGATCACTTACCCAGTTCACATTTTCATTCTGACTTAAAGCCACATTGGCCGTCGCTGAAAGTGCCGAAGTCAGCTCATACGAAGCGGTAAACTCTACCCCTTGACGGAAGCTCTGTCCCACATTTTCACGGATTGGATACCCCTGAGCATCGATCGCACCCGTCAAGACTAATTGGTTCTGGTACTGTTGGCGATAGGCATTCACATCAAAAGCCCACTTTTCCCCAGAGTTGCGGAAATTGAATTCCATATCCAACATACGTTCTGCCTGCAATGCATTGGCAGCAGCAGCATACTGTAAATCCGTGCGGTTCGGCTCGCGGTGACCTACACCCGCATACGCACCAAAGATTTGATTTCGACCAAGGTTGTATGTCAAACCTACTTTAGGGTTAAAGAAGTTGAACGTGCGGTCAAAGTTTGCCGGTCCAGTTGCTGAACCCCCCGTTGAACTGTGGTTCACATAGCGGTATTGTGCATCTGCGTAGACCAAAAGTTTGTTGCTCGTCAAAGCGTATTTCAAATAGATATTCGCATCGTCTTTGACGGCATCACCCGTATAGTAATCTCCATCAAGGGTGCTTACATTTGGATTGTTTGCCCAAATCACACGGCCAAAGTGCGCGCCCTCATAACGGTGCACCCCACCGCCAAGCTGAACACGTTGGCCGCCGTTTTCATAGGTCCACGAAGAAGTTGCTCCATAGAAATCGTTGTCCAACCACTTGCGTGAGACTACATCGCCAAAAGCCATAGTATCCATTGTCGAAACGTAATTAGCAATGCCAAAATCAGAAAAAGCAAAGCCTTGGTTGTACTCTTCGTAATAACCAGCGCCTGCAGTGTGGTGCAAGGCCGCCGCAAAAGTGCCGCCAAAGAGCTTTGAGTAGTGGTAATGCAACTGTGTATGCTCCTGGCCGTAATTATCTACTTGGTCGTCATAGGTTCCGATTACACTCCAAGTGTCGTCATATAATGCCCCTGCAGCGTTAAACTGAGGAAAGGCATCTGGACCATACATGGTGGTAGAATCGACCCCATACCAAGCTTGGTAGGTACGTTCGCCACCGCCAAAGTGTACTGCCTCAAAGTAATGACCGCTACCCGCAAAACCAGCGCTCACATAGTACGATTGCAGGTCTGAAGATGCACGCTCCACATAACCGTCCGAAGTGATGGAGGAGATGCGTGTGTTCATCCAAAAACCGCTTTCAGTCTTCCCTGTACTTGCTTCTAGGGTAGCACGTTGTGTGCCGTAAGATCCCGCACCCAAAGTGATACGACCGCCTTTTTCACCAGCACCCAAGGTGCTTAAACCAAGGCTTGCTCCGAAGGCCCCAGAACCGTTGGTAGAGGTTCCGACACCTTTTTGCAATTGAATGGCTTTTGCGGAAGACATGAGGTCTGGTGTATTCACCCAAAACACGCCATGGCTCTCCGCGTCATTCATAGGGATGCCGTTAACTGTTACGTTGATGCGCGTGATGTCCGAACCACGAACGCGCATGTTGGTGTATCCAATACCGTTTCCAGCATCAGAGAAACTAACTACGCCGGCGACATCTTGTAACACATAAGGAAGGTCGCGACCGGTGTTCAGCGCTTCAATATCCTTTTCAGTTAGGTTGATCTGTGCTATTGGGTCGTCCTTTTGCGCCCAAGTGCCCAGTACATTCACCTCATTGAGTTCCACATTTGGGAGGAGGAGAATGTCTTTTGTAGCCGAATCGGCCTTTTCTTGTGCAGTGGTAAATAGCGAGAAAGCTACAGCAGCTGCGGTACACATGAATTTATTCATGAATTTGGTTTTTAAACCACGTCAAGGGGCAACAACGCGTATTACACATATTATTGCTTATCGTTCCTTGGCAGCATTACCTGCCCAGGTTCTATGGGTATGTTCTCAGCCCGTAGGTCAAACGACTTTCTGGGCACCCCTTTGAGACAATGCGAAGATATAACACACAAGCCCTATCTTGTGGTTCATGAAAAAGTTTATTCGAATTACTGGAATTTTAGGCGCGGGGGCTTTGTTATTAAGTGTGATTTTTAAAATCAACCACCTTATGGGCGCACCCGAACTGCTGTTGATTGGAACCGTGAGCACGGGACTGTTCATTATTGGTTCAGTAGTTCAGAAGCTGTCGAAGGAATAATTGGCCCCAGTTACTTGCCTTGTAACCGATCGATAATGCCCACCGGGCGTAACCTGATCTCATCACCGACCATCGGTTGGTAACCAACGTTGAATCTGTTGTACTTGTAGATTTTGGCTAATTTCACTTGCTCTCGCTGGCTAATCTCGTGCAAGGTCTCCCCTGTACGTACGATGGTGGTTTTTGTCGCACCGCGGCCTTTCTTTTCATCGATGTAGATTCTATCACCAGGCTTTAGCTGGGTTTCCCAACTCATATCATTGAATTGCAGCAATGCCGCTACGGACAGGTTCAAAGAATCTGCTACGTACTCGATCCGTTCCTCAGCTCCCAATACCACAAAAGGCACTCTAGAGCCTGCTTCCATCATACGACGTACAATGAATCGCTGGCGGGCGTTTTTCACAGGACGGCCTTTGGCATCCACCACGGGACCGGTTTTTTGCTCGGGCTTGTCCGAAGCCAAATCTCCGCCAGTCGGGAAATCCCCTTCACGGTCGTATTTGTATAACATCTCGTCTTCGATGATCTTGATTAATCGATCCGCATAATCCGGGGCAGTCGCATAACCGGCCTTTTTCAAGCCCTTCGCCCATCCTTTGTAGTCGGTAGGATCGAGGTCAAATAGGAAATCGTAGCGGCTCCCGCGCACTAAAAAGTCCGTATGGTCCTCAAAGCTGTGCAGCACGTTGTCGTATTTGCGAAAACACTCCCCTTTCTCATCATCGTCGTAGTAGACATGTTCGCCGGTCCAAGAACTGTGACATTTAATCCCGAAATGATTGTTTGATTTTCTGGCCAATTCACTTTTACCGTTCCCGCTCTCCAAAATCCCTTGCGCCAAAGTAATAGAGGCCGGAACACCGGATCTATTCATTTCATCTACAGCGATTTGTGCATATTCTTGGATGTATTGAGCACGCGTACCCATTTGTGC
>DMQR01000083.1:5859-6577 GCA_003455605.1 Cryomorphaceae bacterium
CCAATAAGAATGCCAACATCAGGAGCAGGAAGGTGGTTTTTTTCATTTTCTGTAGACTCATGTTTCAAATTTGAAGAAACCCTTTTGACTTTCCCTCTATCATAGCTTGAAGTTATCAAGAACAATTGGTCTAACTCCCACAAAATCAAAAACCCAATTTGTTAATAAAGCACAAATACTTTTTGTTGAATCAATTTTTGGATTGGGTAGTTTAGAGAAGAGACTAAAACAAAACACATATACCATGAGCGCAAATGAATTCCAAATGGACGATTCCTTCGCTAGCTTCGTTCAAGAACTCGAGCAAGCAGAACAACCAAAAGCATGTAGCATCGACAATCCAGAATGCGAAGCTTGCGGCAGCTAATTACCACTAAAAATTTAGAAAAGAGCCCTTAAACACTGCGTTTACGGGCTTTTTTATGCTCTAGTTTAAGGAATTTTTCCGCTGCCATAAAGGCCAAACGTACAACAGTCCTTTATAACAAATAAGTAAAGCCCACCCCGAGATAGTTGTTCCAGCTGTTGAGCTCGTATTTGAGCGCGATGGCATTGATACTACCGTCGAAACCGTACCACTGAATGTTGCACTCAATAGGAATGGTGAAGTTTGATACAGGGTTTTCTGGGTCCAAGTAGACCAAATCGATCATCCCTTGCTTTACGGCGTAATCGGCCCCAGAGAAATACCCTAGGCCCGTCGCTATCATCACATCTA
>DMQR01000076.1:0-6660 GCA_003455605.1 Cryomorphaceae bacterium
GACATCAACGGCCGCTCCGTCGATAAATGCAACTATTACTAACATCTACAATGGATATGGAATATCATGTAAAGGAGGTAATGATGGTGCTATTCAAACCAATGTACAAGGCGGGAAAGCTCCATATTCTTACACATGGAATAATGGTGCCACTTCATCTTTCTTATCAAATTTAAGCGCAGGAACATATATTGTAAACGTAGAAGATTCAAATGGTTGTTTATCAACAGAGTCGATAACGATTGATGAACCAAGTACTTTATCTTATCTCTACGTCGTTGAAGATGTTACGTGTTTTGATGAACAAGATGGTAAAATCCAACTTTATCCTACGGGAGGAGTTGCCCCATATACCATAAGTTGGTTTGACGGTTCTAGTTTAAGTTACCTTAATAATCTCAGTAACAACTACTATTCGTTTACAATAACCGATGCGAACAGCTGTTCGACATCAGACTCTGTTGAAGTATACGAACCCTCCGAACTCTTAATTACAGTAGACACTATTCCACCAACTTGTGAAAGAATTAACGACGGTCAAATAGATGCTTTCATCACTGGCGGAACATATCCATATACTTATAGCTTAAATGGGTCGGCAACAGCCCTTCCTGTTGATAGCATTGCAATAGGCAGTTACATATTAAAAGTAACAGATAGTAATAATTGTACGCAGAGTTTAGCCTTTGATCTAGGTCCCCTACAACCAAGATGTTTTATGATTCCAAACATGTATAGCCCTAATTATGATGGTTATAATGACGAGTTCAGAATCCAACATGGTATATGGTCATCGTATACGATAACCATATACAATCAGATAGGTCAACTGGTATATTCAGGATCTAATAATACGCCTTATTGGGATGGATTTAGCAATGGTGAGCCTCTGCCTACTGGTGATTACTATTATCAACTCATTACTAACGAAGGAGAAGTAATTTATGGTTATGTCACGCTCATTCGTTAAGACGCTTATAATCGCAGGCTTCATGCCACTTGCTGGATTTGCCCAACAAATCCAAATGAACACTCCATTTCTGCTGCATAGACATTATGTTAATCCCTCATATAATGGGGTTCTTGATTTCCATCAGTTAGACTTATTTATGGGAAGTAAATCGAAATGGAATGGTGTCCCAGGTTCTCCTGCGGTAAATGCGGTCCATGCCATAGCTAAGTTTACTGATGAACATACATTCGGTATACAAATGGTAGAACACGCATATGCCACATTTAACTACCAATCTATCGCGCTGCCATATAGTTTCACAGCCAAGCTCAATGATTATCATGCATTGAAATTGGGACTAGCAACTAGATTCGTTCAGAGCAACATAGATTTTTCGAATGCAATCACTGAGATGACAATTGAACCTGCTCTGGACAACTATTCAAGATTAACCGTTTTCGTCGATGCTAACGCAGGAGTGTCTTACCACTTCAAAGATCGATTCTCTATGGGCCTAGCAATGACGAACTTTGTTGTCAACGGGTCAGTAAATGAGCCAGATTTACTCAATTATGCTGCGTACTCTCTACTTCAAGGGACTGCAGACATACATTATATATTCTACAGAACTGAAAGAAATAGCTCCTCCTTTGACGCCCTCGTCACTTCAAATGGCGCAATGCCGGCCACCTATCAATTGTTTCTGACCACGGAGCAGCAAATTTCAGACGCCAAGGCATTAATAGGTATAGGATACAAATCCACAGGAGATCTTGTTACAATTCTACGTATTCACATGGCCAAATTCTACTATCTCTATACCTTCGAAGCCCCTGTAGTTGGTCAACAACTCACAGCATTCACGGGTAACTATATAGGCCTTGGCTATAAGTTCACAGCTCCGTAACGTAGCAATTATCGCGCTCAAGTATTTTTTTCTCACGTAGCTTCATGCAATAATTGAGGGCTCATCGTCGTAAGGTTAAACAAATTCGGTTTGATTTTGGGAATATTTTTATCCTAGTACATCCGCTACTTACACTAGAGACATTGAAGCAATGTGGCGTTCAAATTCAGCCGAAATAGTTTGAGGTGTTGGCCCAGCAATATGAATGCGTGGAAGTTTCTACGAGGGGATTTTACAAGGATCGACCGAGAGCTACCCGCGGTCTTGACAAAGCTCAATGAGCGTACCGCCAGTAGTACGGGGATGTAAGAAACAAACCCACTTATTATCTGCACCCGCTTTGGGTTCTTCATTCAACAGCTGAAAACCGGCTGCGGATAGGCGTTGCATTTCTGCGTGGATATTTTCTACGGCGTAGGCGATGTGGTGCAAACCTTCTCCACGCTTTTCAATGAATTTGGCAATAGGACTATCCGGGTTGGTGGCTTCCAACAATTCTATTTTGTTGGGTCCCGCTTTGAAAAAGCTCGTTCGAACCCCTTCGCTCTCCACCGCCTCTTCCTTGTACGGCGGCACCCCAAAAAGTTTGGTGTAAAGCGCATTCCCTTCTTCTAAGGACCTTACGGCAATGCCTAGGTGTTCGATTTTATTCAGATGATCCATTGTTGGCGTTTAGCGTTCCTAAGTTAACCAATGCCGCGTATTTCCCACCTCTAGATAGGAGTTGCTGATGTGTACCCAATTCTACTATTCGCCCCTCCTCTAAATAAGCGATTTGGTCCGCATGTTTGATGGTGCTTAATCTGTGTGCTACCACCACCGTAGTTCGCCCCTTCATTAAGGCATCAAGGGACTGCTGTACCCTTGCTTCGCTCTCATTGTCTAATGCCGCTGTGGCTTCGTCCAACAGTAGAAGTTTTGGATTGGCATAAAAAGCACGTGCAATGCTCACACGTTGGCGTTGACCGCCGCTCAAGAAACTTCCGCCTTCGCCGATGGTTTGACCATCGAAATTGGACACAAAATCATCGCAATATGCCGCAGAAATAGCCTTTTTGTAGCCATCCTCGCTTCCTTTTGCATTGAATGTGATGTTCCCTTGAATCCCGTCGTTGAAAAGCAATGGGTGCTGTGGCACCCAGCCCAGCCATTTACGATAATCAGCCATATTTACTTGCTTCAAATCTTTGATTCCTAGGGTAACCGACCCCTGTTGAGGATTATCAAAGCCCGCCAATAGATACAATAGCGAACTTTTACCACCACCAGAGGGCCCTACGAGTGCGGTTGTTTTTCCGGCTGGAATCACTAAGTCTAAGCCTTGTAGTACATCGCGGTCGTCGTAGGAAAAACGTACGTCGCGCAGGGTAATATTTTCCTTCCAATCCTCTTCAACCACAGACTGGACACCCGAAGGCGGTACTTCCGTATCCAATACCTCAAAAATTCGCTGCGCACTAGCAGTGCCTTTTTGAATGTCATAGAGGGCGTTAGTAACGTTTTTGAAAGCAGGAATTAATTGGTAAAACAATAAAATAAATGCCACTAATTCTCCACCGGTCAGGCGCTTACCAGTCAGTACCTCTTGGCCACCGAGATAGAGCACTACGAGCAAAACGCTTACGCCCAAGACTTCGGCAATAGGCGAGCTAAGGTCGCGCTTACGGAACACCTTGGTCATCGTGCGCTGCCATTCTCGCACTCTTTGAGCGAATGAACTACTGATTTGCCGCTCGACTGCATAGCTCTTAATGATTGGAAGGTTCGATAAGGCTTCTTCTAATGCCGTGGTATTCTGACCTAAAAGACCCTGGGCTTCCTTAGCGCTGCGCTTTAGGCTCTTGCCTACAGTTGCAATGAGACCTCCGGATATAGGTATTATAGCCAAGGCCCATAAGGTCAGGGTAGGGCTCATGGTAAAAAGTACTGCCAAGGTCCCTAAAATCATCAATGGGTCGCGTACAAATCCCTCCATCCCCTTGAGCATAGACCATTCTATTTCATTTAAATCCACCGTGGCACGTGTCAGTAAATCTCCTTTTTGCCATTTGCTATGTTGTCGCAAGCTCAAGGCAATCCACTGATCGTGGAGGGCTTGTTTGAAGTTTGCCACTACACCATTACGTACTGGAGCTAAAGTCCACAAGGCTGCGTATCTCGAGAGGTTTTTCCCAATGAAGATTGTGAAGACCAAAAGGATAATTTGTACAAGAGTAGCCGACGCACCATGAAGATCTCTATAAGTCTCTACACGCTCTGCAAGGGCCGTTTTCCAGGGCGCGGCACCGACTAAATCTGAGCCTGGCGTATCAAAAATGATATTGAGTAAAGGGATTAGCGCACCGATAGAACCTATACTAAAAACCACCGTAAGGAGGTTGAAAAAGGCCGCGAAAGCTATGTAGCCGGCATAGGGAGCCATGGTTCGAATGATGCGAAGAAATGCCTTCATAGTTCTTTTCGTTGCAGCGAAGTTAGCGCTTACGTGGCAATGCGTAAATTTACACCTATGGAAAGCACACGTCAACTTAAAATCGCCAAACTCCTTCAGAAGGAAATGGCGACGATCTTACAGCAATTAGCCAAAGATCAATTCCCAGGCACCCTTCTCAGCGTCTCAAAAGTGCGCGTGAGTCCTGACCTTAGTGTGGCCAAAATTTACGTGAGCATTTTTCCCGTAGCTAAAACGAAGGAAACCTTCGATTTCTTGCAACTAAACAAAGTAAAATTGCGCGGTGCCTTAGGCCATACCGTTGGCAGCCAGTTACGTGTGGTTCCAGATCTTATGATCTATGTGGACGATAGCTTGGAGTACGAAGAGAACATCGATCGCTTATTGCGCGGTGAAGGCGAAAGCCCCATCAAATAATTACAGGTGAAGCCTTTCAGCACCTATCTCGCTCGCAAGTACTTCTTTTCAAAGGGAAGGTTAGGTGCTATCCGTATGATGTCACTCACGGCGTTGATTGGACTCTCTTTAGGTACAGCGGCGATGGCGGTGGTACTTAGTGCTTTTGCCGGGCTGGAAGATTTAGTCGCCAGCCAATACGAGCATGCGAACCCTGCCCTTAAAATCAGTCCTACGACGGGACAGTATTTAGAGCTCACAGCAGAAGATTCGGTATTTATTTCCAACGAAGCCGCCCACTATCCCACATCTGTATTCGAACCTATTTTTGAGCAGCGCGTGCTCTTGGCACAAGGCGACCATCAGCATATTGCCTACTTGTTGGGTAGCTCGATAGAATATGAAAGAGAACACCATTTGGACGAACACTTGCTTACTCAAGCAGATCCAGCACTCGACCTTGGAGGGAATACCCTTCGGTTAGGTGCGGGCGTAGCCTATCACTTGGGCATTTCAAATACCAATCCACCGCCCATTATCACTGTATATCTACCAAAAATCAATGCCTCTACTAATACCCTTAACTTAAGAGAGGCGGTGCAAGCCAAGAGTGTTTTTGTATCGGCCATTCACTCTGTACAGTCGGATTATGATGCCAACAAGGTTATTGCCCCACGCCAGTGGGTACAAGAATTCACCGGGGCTACACATCCCTCCTATCTTGAGGTTTATTCCAACAATAAAGAGTTGAGAGTATCCATTGAAAGTCACTTTGGCGAGCGTGTCGTAGTAGCGGATAGACTCGAGCAAGAGGCTACCTTGTTCAAAGTCATGCGATCCGAACGTTTAGTGGTCATTGCTATCCTCGCCTTTGTCGTATTTCTGGCAAGTTTTGGTGTGGTAAGCGCATTGACCATTATCGCTCTTGAAAAGAATAATGATATCCGAACGCTTTGGTCCATGGGCGCCTCAAATGCCCAGTTACGTCAAATATTCTTCACCAACGGCATGTACATTGTCGTTGCTGGTTGGGCGCTGGGCATGACCATTGGGATCATCTTGATCGTTCTTCAACAACAAGTAGGTCTTATCACCCTTGGATCTGGCTATGTACAGGAATTCTATCCAGTAACGCTAAAGAATTCACATGTTGTTCTTACGACCTTAATCGTACTGGGTATAGGCACATTGATGAGTGCCTGGTCTACTAAGTATGTTGTGAAGGACTAACCCACCAAGAGTTTATTTTGGTCGTTTCCGTATTGAGCAATGTACTCGGACTCTATCTCATCTAAGGTCGCTAAGACTTCCTGTGGGTCATCCAAGGTGACCAAACGAGAGCGATACGGCTTAAAGTGGGTCAATCCTCGAAAGTAATTCGTGTAATGCTTTCTGGTTTCCATTACCGCATAGCGTTCTTCTTTCCACTTCAAGCTCAACTCAAAGTGTTCACGTGCCGCAGCAACTCGTTCCTCTACCGTAGGCTTAGTGGCCTCATCACCGTGTTCGAGGAAGTATTTGATCTCTTCAAAGACCCAAGGATATCCAATACTCGCGCGGCCAATCATTATGCCGTCAACGCCGTATTTTTCTTTGTATTCGAGCGCCTTTGATCCGCTATCCACGTCACCGTTCCCGAAAACTGGAATATTTAGCCGCGGGTTGTTCTTGGTTTCAGCTATCAAGGTCCAATCCGCCTCTCCTTTGTACATCTGCTTGCGCGTACGACCGTGTATGGAGATGGCCTGAATACCCACATCTTGAAGGCGCTCTGCCACTTCTACAATGTATTTCGTATTCTCGTCCCAGCCCAATCTAGTTTTAACGGTCACAGGCTTGTTAACCGCTTTCACTATTTCAGCCGTCATCTTAACCATCTTCGGGATGTCCTGAAGGATTCCAGCACCGGCGCCTTTACAAGCAACATTCTTTACAGGACAACCATAGTTAATG
>DMQR01000076.1:6966-8177 GCA_003455605.1 Cryomorphaceae bacterium
TACAGGACAACCATAGTTAATGTCTATGATATCCGGGTTAGATTCTTCGCAGATAGCGGCTGCTTGGCGCATACTTTCAATCTCGTTCCCGAAAATTTGAATGCCAAGGGGACGCTCGTATTCGTAGAAGTCCAATTTCTTTACGCTCTTCGCTGCATCTCGAATAAGCCCTTCGGAGGAAATGAATTCGGTATACATCACATCAGCCCCATGATCCTTACAAAGCTTACGGAACGGGGGATCACTTACATCCTCCATGGGCGCTAGCAACAGTGGAAATTTACCAATCTCTATATCTCCTATCTTTATCATCACTGCAAAAATACAACCCGATGCAAAACCACCCTTCATGGAGCCCTGTAAGAATTGTGGCTTCTTTTATTCTGGTCATTATTCTCAGCTCACTTCTGATTGGAGGCATCGGATTCATCATCGCAACCGCCGCATATGACAACGTAACTGAACCAGGTGCCATGCGTTGGTTACAATTGACCAACAGTTTAGGCGTCTTTTTAGTTCCGCCTCTTGTACTAATGTGGTGGAGTAAATCCTCACCTCAAACCTTTTTGGGATGGCGTGGCGCCAAAATAGGACCGTCCAGTTGGAGCGCATTGTTGATTATTATTGCGGGTTCCTTCTTCACTATTGACGCACTCGCGCATATAAACGCAGTACTGCTTCCCGAGGCTCCGTGGGTGGAAAATCTAAAAGCGCAAGAAGCGACAGTGAAACTTGCCCTAGACATTCTCCTTAGTGATATGGTGCCTACCACACTTTTAGCCAACGCGTTGATCATGGTGGTTGTACCAGCTGTGGGTGAGGAACTGTTCTTTCGCGGGGCAGTGCAGAGTTTACTTGGACAAAAATTCAACCACCACCTTGCGATCCTAGGTACTGCACTTTTCTTCGCCTTAGGGCATATGCAGCCGCTGAGCGTCCTGCCTATATTATTTATGGGAGTGGTATTCGGCTACCTAAAGCATTGGACCGGTTCGATTTGGGTACCCATAGGGCTGCATTTCATTAACAATGCAACGGCCCTTGGTAGCGCGTATCTGAACGACGGAAACTTGTTGGAGGAAAGCACTATGGCCGGTTCGATATGGTCTTATGCGGGTCCAATTCTAGTCTTGGTGGGCCTCTACACCATGTGGAACAAGCACACGGCATAAAAAAGCCGACCCTATGGGCCGGCTTTCTCGCCTATACTA